>JAEUSG010000842.1 GCA_016788315.1 Fibrobacterota bacterium
CGGTATATACAAGAAAACCAATCTGCTGTTTCTGTAAAGATGAATAGAGATTATTGATTGACTTAAAGCCAACGCTATCGATAGATTTGACGGACGACAAATCGAGAAGAATATTTGAACTTACCTTTTCTTTACCAGCAAAAAAAGCATTAAAAAATGACTTAATCTTAAGAACATTTTTAAGATCAAGCGGAAAATCAGGTTTAACAATTGAAAACTTTTTCGGTATTGAACTCATGTTGTTGTAAATATAGCATATAAGGCACTTTCTTCTCAACGCAAATGGTCAAACCCGCCTTTCTCCAATAAAACGTTTTTCCCATTACTTGCCATATATACTGAACGAGTCCCCTTACTAACCCTTCCTACCGGTATGCAGCCATACCGATTTTTCCACGAAGGAGCAGCAGTAAAAAGAAGAGCATACTCTTCACCGCTCCTTAAAACTAATTCGAGCTTATCAATCTTCTTTTTGAGCGGCAAGTCAGGAAGATTCTGCGAAAGCCTTTCGACTGTCTTTAAATCCACATCAATGCGCACTGATGAAGCTTCAGCTATGTGCCACAGTTCCGACGACAGACCATCGCTTACATCGATCATTGCATGAACCTTTTTTTCTGCGCCAAGCTTAATCCCAAGACTCTCCGGATTTGGTCTGCGATGTTTAAGAAGTGCCGCCAGAACACCTTTTTGACCATTCTTTATGCCGCCTTCTAAAAGCATTAGACCGCACTTAGAAAGACCCACAGGGGCTGAAAGATAGACGATATCCCCCACTTTGGCATCGGACCTTCTCTTGATATTTCCTGTAGGAGCAAAGCCAGCAACTGTTATAGTAGCGCTGAAATGGCTGGAAGGGCTTTTTACAGTATCACCGCCGTCGATTGATACCCCATTTTTATCAGCAACAGATTTCATCCCCCTGTAGAACTCAAAGAGATTTTTGCCTGGCATTGAGGAGGGAAGCGATATTGCCGAAAAGAGGTGCCTACACTCACCTCCCATAGCATAAATATCACTTATAGCACCTGCAGCAGCCTTATAACCGGCATCAAAAAAAGTTGACCATTCACGCTTAAAATGGACATTTTCATTAAATGAGTCTGTTGACACTAATAATGATTTTTTTGAGGAAATTGAAATAACCGCAGCATCATCTCCATTCAAATTACTGCAAAAACGGCTGATTTCGCCAATTAACTGAAATTCACCTTTTTTTTTCATATTTCCTTCAAGTATTCTCCCCGTATAACCGATAGATTAGACAGGAGGATCTTATATGAACGTAGACTCACTATTAAACTCAAGCGGACTCTCTGCACAAAATGCCATATCTGCAACTATTCTGAAAAAAACTCAGGATATTGCCGAACAGCAGGCAACTCAGCTGATCCAGTCACTTGAATCAGCCAGCCCCAAAAACGGTCGTGTAGACGGTTACGCTTAAGAGCAATCACTTCAGTTTAACCCTATAGGGCATAACAGCCAGAATATGCTGGCTGTTAAGCTCTTTTACTGCGCGTAATATATTCTTTGATATTTTCGTATCCTGTTCTGCCAGTTCTGCCCAAAAACCCTTTGGCTTAGGATACACCTCAATACCTACCCCATCTTTATCATCAGAAAGTTTCGCTCTGCTTTTTGCAAGGTCAATTGCTTCAGCCAAACCGCCGATTTCATCAACCAACCCTCTCGCTTTAGCCTGAGAACCAGTGAATACCCTGCCTCGGCCAAGTACATTGGCGCTATCCATGGTTATTTTTCTTCCATCAGACACTCTTTTCAAGAATCCCTGATAGAAATCATTAAGCGATGCTTTTAATGTTTTCCGCTGTTCTTCGCTGAACTCTTTATAATCAGAAAAAACATCAGCATTTGCACCAAAATTTATAATCTCTTTCTTTATTCCAAGCTTATCGTATAGCCCTTTCAGAACAAACTTTCCAGCAAAGACACCTATACTGCCGACTACTGAACCCTCTCCTGCCAAAATTGCATCAGCATCAGCAATAACAAAATAACCGCCGGATGCAGCAACATCACTGATTGATGCGATTACCGGTTTTCCAGCCTCTCTGATTTTCCTTACCTCTTTCCATATTTGATCCGAAGCGACTCCCGAACCGCCTGGACTGTTTACCCTCAGAATAACAGCCTTAACATTTCTGTCAAGTCTCAACTTACGAAGTACATTGCATATTGTTTTCGATCCGGTAAATGACTCTCCGGAAAAAATATCCGTGAATGATTCACCGCCGATTATAGTTCCTTCAATAACAACAATTGCGATGCTTTTCCCTTTGCTCCAATCATTACCATAGTATGACCTTTTGAGAAGATTTACCGTTCTTTCACTTTTTCCGGCAAGCTCTTCTACGATATCACTGTAGTATCCGACACTTGTTATCATACCTTTTTTAACTGCCTCTTCCAAAGGTATGCTGCCGCGATCTAAGACAGAAACAAGTGTATCTCTATCAACTCCTCTATCTGTTACTATGTTATCAACCAGATAATTATACCATCCGGACAGAAGCATTACCTCATTTTCCTTAAAAGCCGTTGACATGGAGTCGCCGGTAAAAACCTCCGGATAGCTTTTGTATTCTCCTACCTTTTCGAACTCCGCCTTAACTCCGATTTTATCAAACAGCCCTTTATAAAAAGGCACTTCGGCAGTAAGACCGACCATCACCCATGTTGCAAGCGGCTCAACAACAATGCGATCGGCAGCGACAGCTAGATAGTAACTGCTCAGATCAACATTCTCCATGCAGGCCACAGTTCTCTTGCCGTAGATTTTAAGATCTTTTATTGCGCTTCTTATCTCGTCAAGCATACCCAGTCCAGCGCCTACGTTTCCGATGCGCAGAATAACCTGCCTAACATCATTATCCCTTGCGGCATTGCGCAACTGAACAAGAATATCAGAGAGTCTGTTTCCAGATGTTCCGCCCATAATAGTGAACTCGGGCAAAGCATCTATCAAAGCGCCTTCAATATTGATTACAGCTATACTTTTGCGGGGACCAATTAGGGCTGGTTTAATATCCTTGCCTGACCAGAGTGAAAACCGTTGTCCTCTGCCACCGTCCGAAACCGGATGGAGATAACCTATTTCAGTATTTGCAAATGAAACAGAGACACCAGCGCTTATCTTTTTGTCCGATACGCCATATAAACCGTTGAATGCCAATCCATCGAGTTCAATAGTTGCAGACAATTCAGCCGGTGACCAGCGCTCATTTAAATATGTTGAGGTTGCTCCAATTGTGAGAAATTTAATTGGCCTTATGGCAACACCTCCATTTATTGAATAGTCGCCAATTCCACCCAGCAGATTATTTGTGGAAAAACCCAAAGAAAGCCACGATGAAGGACGTGCCATTAATCCCATGTCAAAATTATATGAGCTTTCACTGTCACTTTTGGAAACATAGCCGAAGCGGGTGCCGAACATCATCTTTTTAGATGGACGATATCCGGTACTCATATATACAGATGTCGTACTGTCAACTCTTTGTACGCCAAAGCCGAAGCGGCCACCTGAAATGGCAGCAAGCATAAATGAGTCCGGTTTCATGGAGCTGTTCACGGCGAAATTTGAACTCCTTGAAGTTCCAAGACCAGCTGGATTAACAATAGAAGAGAGCGCATCATCGGTGAGAGCAGGAGAGAGATCCAGAATAGCACCAAACGAAAACATGGTTGTGACAGCCGTTAGAATAAGTGATCGCAGTATCATGAAAATGCCTTTCTATAAAAATATCAGCAGCCAAAAGCAAGCAAGTAATAAAATTCATTTTCTTTAGCTTGCATATCCACTTGAAATCAAAAATATTTAGTCCCGAAAGAATGGAGGTTCCGTGCACATATCAGATCTGCTTACAAATTCTTCCGTTGTAGTTCCTTTGATTTCCAGCAACAAGGAAGATATTATAAAAGAACTAATCAAAGCTGTTCCATTTGACAGAAGTTACGCAAAAGAGGAAGCTGTAATTGCCGCGGTGCTTGAACGTGAAAAGGTAACCAGTACCGGCATAGGTGAAGGCATAGCAATCCCGCACGCTAAATGCGATATAAAGGAAGAGCTTGCTATTGCCATGGGCATTTCAATTAAGCCCGTAGACTTTACCTCTATCGATGGCAATCCTGCTCAGATTTTCTTTATGCTGCTATCCAGAAAAGATGTATCTGGACTGCACATCAAAACACTTGCAAGGATAGCCAAACTTGTAAGGCTTGATAAATTTAAAGAGAATGTGCTAAAATGCAAAAACTCGCATGAGGTAATTGAGCTTTTCCGTAAAGAGGAATCTCAACTTCCGTAAGAGTGCAGACCGCCTAGAATCATACTGGAAAACATAGTCAATATTGCAGAGATGAAGCCGGCAATAGCTAACCATGCTGTCTTTCTGCCTTTCCATTTTCTATTAAGTCTGGCATGCAGGTAGAAAGAGTATATAAGCCAGACTATAAGGGAGCAGGTCTCCTTGGGATCCCATGACCAGAAGGCTCCCCAGGCCCTGTAAGCCCATACTGAGCCGGCAAATAGAGCTCCAATGGTAAACAAGGGGTATCCGATTACTATACCCTGATAAATAACGCTTTCAAGCTTTTCCATATCCGGGATCTGATTGTCATCCGCCCTTTTTGGATTTGATAACCTTATAAGCATCAGAATAGCTGCAACAAATGAAACCAGAAATGCCGCCTCACCAGCTGCAGCAAGAGTTATATGTATCGGCAGCCATACACTCTGAAGTGCCGGCATAAGCTGTTCAACAGGCTCTTTAGGAAACATTGACGCAGCTACAAAGAGCATGAAAATCAAAGGAGCACATAATGCCTGTAGAAATCGAACCTGGACAACTTTCAAAGATATAAAGAAGGCAATAGACGAAAACCAGGATAGAATAAGTAGATACTCGAACATATTTGTTAATGGTGGATTACCTGTTGTAACTGTTCTAACAATTATGGCAACTGTATGAACTGCAAAACCGGCAGCCATTGCAATAACACCTGAGCGGTGCAGGTTTTGACGGCGAAATGCCAGATATGTGACATTCAAAATAACCGCCAATGAATAGAAGATAAATGCAGCCCAATATAGTTTTTGTTCCATTCAACTCACCTGCCTGTTAAATTGACCACTAAAAATACTCATTACCTCTTTTTCAAAAGACTCTTTAAAGTGACTGGATTTAACTCCAATCTTAATCTTTGTTCCTGACAACTCAATCAACATACTATGACGGGGAATATAAAACACAGCCAAAATCCCCAATGAAATCAATATCATGCTGAATA
>JAEUSG010000667.1 GCA_016788315.1 Fibrobacterota bacterium
ATTTGGTGAATTTCCATTTATTGAATATTTAATCTGCACGCCTAGATTTACATCTGCAGTATCATATGTACGGAATGAAATTCTTAAGGTTGAGTCATTGAGTTGAATTGCTGATGTCTGTTTAAAGTAAGGTTTTGAAGGACGATACTCTAAACGATCAACAAGTACTGGTAAGGAAACTTCATAGCCGGATAGATATGCAACATATACCCAATAATTTTTGTCTAATAAAATCTGTTCATTAACACCTACTACATAGCTGCTGGTTAAGAAAATATCGCGTGTAATTATAAGAAATGTGCGTCCGGTTCTTGACGAAACATTGTTGGAGCCATTAAGGTAATAATGGCGTTCTATTGGGTCAACCAGCAAAGAAGGAGAAATGGGACCGGAGTCACTAATAATGAAAACTGCATTCTTTATTAACTCAATATTTGGTGTTCCCGGCACATATCGTCTGAGCTTCTCATAAGAAATTGAGAAAGCGGTGTCTGCGAGAATTTTCAATTCCACACTATCTGCGATAGGTATCGGTACGGGGGTAGTAACTGTATCCTTAATACGTGTAGCTGTAGACCAGTGACCCAAAGTATCCATAGCAAACGCCGTTACATGATATTTCTGACCGGGAAAGACACCTTTTGAGACTATTCTATATTCCGTAGAATCATATAGCAGATCGGCTGGATTCAAAATCTGCTGACCCGGTATCTGAAGATTAGGATCCAGCACATATGCATCAGAAGTATCCCACATAACTTTGACAATCATTGTTCTTCTATCAGGATTTAGAATCGAATTTAGGTTGGATAACTTATAAGAAAGGTAAAGTCCGTCTTTATGTTGGATATCATCAGGAATTTTAGCGTCAATTCTAACACTTGAAAAATTTATTGCTTCTCTGTCACATATACCTAATCTTAATGTACGAATAAAAAAAGTATTTGTATCTATGGCTATTCTAGAATATTCTCCATTAACATCGGCTATAGAGACGGATGCAAAAATTGTAGTGTCGTTTGGAAATGGGCCAATTCTACCCACCCATTTACCGTTTACAAGTGACGTTCTAATATCAATCAAAGTATCTCTGTATGTTGTTGAATTCATTTGCTGCAAAGGATTTGTAACATACCTGGTATAACGGAAAAAAAGTCTTATTTTTGTACTGTCGAGTGGATAATACGAAACAATTGCATTGAAATTACTGATTTCTGCAAGAATCCAATTGGGTTCGGGGCATTCACTTACAATTTTTAGACGTAAGGCATTTGACGGTTCAG
>JAEUSG010000844.1 GCA_016788315.1 Fibrobacterota bacterium
CGACTTTTGTTTTCTTGATGAAATATTTAGGAATTGAATTTACAAGCTGAGTAACGCTCTTTCCGGATACAAGCATATACTGCAGTATAAGCTCCATGCCGACAGCTGCATCACGGCAGGGATGAATTTCAGGAAGCATTACTCCTCCGTTACCCTCACCGCCGAATATGCCACGCTGTTTAATAAGCTCTGTAGAAACATTTATTTCACCTACTGGTGTACGGATAACTGTACTGCCATACTTTTCCGCGAGGTCTTCGATCATACGCGACGTTGAAAGGTTTACTGCAACAAGGCCATGTTTTTTCTGAAGAAGAAAGTCGCCGCAGAGAGCAAGTGTATACTCCTCGCCTATTGCAATACCCTTGTCGGAGATAACAGCCAGCCTGTCAACATCAGGGTCTACTGCAAAACCGATATCTGCTCCTGTTTCTTTTACAAGATTGCAAAGGTCGGTCAGATTTTCCGGTATGGGTTCCGGCGCATGCGGGAAAATGCCGTTAGGCAGACAGTTGATCTCAATAACTTCGCAGCCTAGTTCACGAAGGAGATGCGGACATATAACTCCGCCTGCACCATTCACACAGTCGAGAGCAACCCGAAACCTTCTTTTACGCAAACCCTCTTTGTGTATATAGGGAAGTGAGAGAATTTTATCGAGATAAACTCTATTAGCAGTTACCTCTCTTTCAATCGGACGGACTCTATCCCAACGCACACGTTTAAAATCTCCTCTGTCATAAAAAGCCATAAAGCTTTTCTGCTTATCTTTATTAAGAAAGAGACCGTCAGAACCGATAAACTTCATAGCATTCCATTCGATGCCGTTGTGGCTGGCTGTTATGGCAATTCCGCCATCTGCACAAAGTTCTTTTACCATGAGCTGAACCGACGGTGTTGAACATATGCCCAAATCAATAACTCTGCAGCCGGAGGCAAGGAGACCCGTTGAGATAGCGGAGTTCATCAGTTCACCTGTAACCCGTGAGTCGCGGCCTACTACGATAGTGCCATATTGACAATACTCAGCAAAAGCTGAAGAGAACCGAATTAGAACTTCTGGAGTTAATGTATCTCCGACAATACCGCGAACCCCTGATATTCCTACCATCAGGGCACTTGAAGCAACGCTTTTTTTTGTCATTTTTTCTTCCGTGTTACTTAGCCGATTCCGGCCGTTTTATTTCTGAAGTGTCGTGAGTTTCGGCGATATTCCAACGATTACCACCGCTGCGCTTTGCCACATACATTGCGGCATCAGCTCTATGAACAAGTTTTTCTTCGTCGTCATCTGTTGTTGTAGTTGTTACACCAATAGACAGTGAAGTTGAACCGAATTTTTTCTCATTGAATTTGGCAATAATACGATCTGCTACCACGGTTGCATTTTTTGCGTCAGTATCAAGAAGAATTACAACGAATTCATCTCCGCCGTACCTGTAGCCGGAGTCGAGATCTTTTCGGATGCAGAGCTTGATTATAGCACCTACATACTCTATGACTTCATCCCCTGCCTGATGCCCCTCTGTATCATTAAGCTGTTTAAAGTGATCAATATCAATAAGCAGCAGAGTCAGAGTGGTATAAAGATTACGGCGCATTCTTGTAAATGCCTTGGTCATTTCGTTATGGAAGTGGCGGACATTGAAAAGACCTGAAAGATTGTCTGTAATCGCAAGCTCTTCGAGCAGTCTGTTTTTTTCTATAAGCTGCTGCTGGAGACGTTTGTTTTCTGTAATATCCTTGCAGGTTGCAACCATTCCCAGAATCTGATTCTTCTCATCTCTCATTTCAGAGATACTCATTGACACTTCAAGAACCTGTCCAACCTTGGTTTTCATTTTAATTTCATGGTTCTGCAGTCGGTCATTCTGAAGGACAATATCAAAGATTGCAGCTGAATCGGACGAATTGACAAGAAGCTCTGTAAATGGACGACCGACAATCTCCTGCTGATTATACCCCAGAATAGTTTCAGCTCCGGTATTGAATTTAAGCAGAAAGCCGTCAACATCAAGAGTAAAAATCATGTCAGCAGCATCTTTAAGAACACGATCGAAATATGCGGCAAGACGCGCTTTACGCTTTGCAATCATCTGCTGTCTGGTTATTTCAAGCTTCATCTGATCGTATTCAGCAGTGCATTTCCTAACGAAGTTTGAATATATGTGAACAAAATATGCTGTGATGCCTGCAAACACTAAAACTATAGATGCTTTAACAATGTTCTGCAGAGGATTTATAAATACAACAGCAAGCACAAGCACAACTGCAAGTGCGATGTAGATGGCAACCAACTGCTTAAAAGTTTGAGTGTTTTGCTGTTTATCCATATTGATGCTATAACTGAAAATATGATAATTACTTAAGTGCGGGCAACACGCTTGTTAGAGCACTGAATTCTGAAATTTCAACCGTGGGTGCAAATCCTTTTTTCAGCCCTATTCCATAATTGCAGAATATGCTTTGCATTGAACAATTTATTGCCAATTCAAGATCTGCACAATGGTCACCAACAACAGCGATTTCGGTCGTTTTTAGACCAAGCTTTTCGGCTGCATAGTAACCAACAGAAGGATGAGGTTTCCGGTTTGGCAGAGAGTCGCCCCCAATTACAAATTCAAAATAGTGATAAATTCCGAAACTCTTCAGCATTGCAGGTACAAATCCTTCAGGTTTATTGGTAACAATACACATTTTCTGTTTCAACAGAGGCAATGTTTCCGCGACCCCTGGATAAGGCCTCGTTGTATCCATAGAATGAACCTTGTAATGCGCTGCAACAATCGGTAAAGCTTCTTCGACAGTAACACCCGTATCCTTGAATGAACGTATTATGAGGTTTGTTATGCCGTCACCGACAAATGATGCGACAGTTTTCAAAGAGAGTTCGGGAAGATCAAATTTTCTGCGTCCGAAGTTAACACTAGAACACAAATCCGCAGCTGAATCTATAAGCGTACCATCAAGATCAAATATCAACCCTTTCACAGGCATCATTTACAACTCACAATATCGTATTGTGAAAAACCGAGTCCAATTTTTTCAGCATGCCTGATTTGAACACGCGGGTCTATTCCTTCGTGAGCTAGCTGTTCCAGAGGTATCTTTGCCTCATTTTCAACCATATCAATAGTCGCAGCATCCAGTGCGACTGGATCAAGAGAGGCCAGGATTCCAATATTCTTAATGAGTGCTTTCTTTTTTGTGCCGAAACAGTCACAATCCTTAGTAAAATTAAGGAGATAATTGACATATAACCCTTTTTTACCTAGTACAACTCCGTACGCATGTTCAGCGGTAAGTTCCTGAATTCTAGTATTGTCCATTTCCCAATTATACAGCACTGCATCGAATCGGCACTCTGTAAGACACTCACCGCAGCCGATACATTTTTTATCTTTGATTAATGCTTTTCTCTTTGGTGTCATTTCAATGGCATCAACAGGACACCATTTTATGCAACGGCCGCAACCTGTGCATTTCGCCGCAGCCACAGAAGGCTTAACGCTGCTATGCTGAACAAGTTTTCCTTTCCTGCTCGAAAGTCCCATCCCGAGATTTTTTATTGCTCCGCCGAAACCGAGCGCTATGTGTCCGGTAGGATGAGAGACTGCAACAATAGAGGAAATCTTTTTCAGCATTCCGGCCACCATTACCTTTGAACCATTAGGAAGCACGACCTCATGTTCATAATCGCCCTTCAGTCCATCTGCCATTATTACAGCCATTCCCGTCTTTTCGGGGGTAAATCCATGAGCATGAGCATGCATTGTATGGACTACTGCATCAGATCTATTTCCCTTATAGAGCGTACTGGTTTCTGTAAGGAATGGCACCCCACCGTTCTTTTTTATCAACCTGCCCACTTCACCAATAAATTGCGGGGGGACATGTGTTACGCTATTCTTTTCTCCGAAGTGGGTCTTAACTGCAACAAAGTCATTGCCTCTAAAAATTTCCGGGGCTTTAACTGCTCTGAATATGGAGGATATTCCTGCAGCAGCACTTTTGTGATTGACTGCTTTAACAAAGAAAACTTTTGATTTCATGACAGTAAAAATAAGCTATTTTTTACCCTCCAAGCACAAATTGGATTAAAAAATATGCAAACTTCGAAAATAAACATTATTGCCTTTGTAGTCGCACTCACTGCACTCACTGCTATCTTTACTAGGATGATGTACCCATTCATTCTTAATGCGGTCGTGGCAGCGGTTTTAGCCATTCTTGTAGATCCATTAAACAAAAGGGCTCTTGCGAAATTTCCAAGGCACAAATATAAAATCGCACTATCAATAACCGCTCTTATTCTTATAATAGTAGTTATGCCGGTTACGTTTGCTTTATACTCAATGGCATCGCAGGCTCCGGAACTGATTAGCTGGACAGCCGATAAAGTAAAACACATTGAAACAACAGCAATGACCAATCCTCTTTTTGTAAAACTCCAAAATTTACCTCAATTTCATAGTGCTTTGCAAATGCTCAGCAACGCAGGCAGTGAACTCACTTCCCTCTTTATGACCGCTGCACAAAGCACAGTTATGGGAGCATCTAGCCTTGTGTTCAGTTTCATATTTATAATGCTCTTTCTTTTCTTCTTTATAGTCGAAGGCAAACTTCTTCTCGATAAATTTAAATCCATATTCCCTGTCGGCCGCGCACAGGAATATTATTTATTTAAGCGACTGGAGTCTGTTATTGATGCCACAATCAGAGGAAACCTTATAATAGCCATACTTGAAGGGGCATTTGGCGGTCTGCTTCTGTTTATTTATGGTTATCCCTCGCCCCTATTACTGGCGTTTATCATGGCTATCTTTTCATTCCTTCCAGCCGCCGGAACGAATTTCATAATCGTTCCTCTTGGCATAATGCGCATTATTTCCGGACAGGTAATTTCAGGTGTTTCTATGATCTGCATTAGTCTTGTTGTGATATTTTTCTCTCAAAATGTACTTAAGCCGAAACTGGTGGGCGACAGAGCCGGCCTTCATCCATTTTTTGTGCTGATAACAACAATAGGCGGTATTGCGTGGCTAGGTCCGGTAGGTTTCATAATGGGACCCATTATAGCAGTTCTTTTTCTGACATCATGGGAGCTGTTCGCACGCGAGTTTGTAAAGCAGCAACCGGAGGAGACAAAATGAATATTACTGATTTATCAGCACAGGAACTGGCTTCGAAAATCAAGTCGGGACAGCTATCTTCGACAGATGCAGTAAAAGCCTTTTTAGATCGCGCAGAGAAAGAGAATCCCGCAAACAACGGTTTTCTTACCATTTGCAACAAATCTGCTTTGATTGAAGCTGCAAACATTGATAGTGATATTTCATCCGGCAAATCTATAGGAATACTCGCAGGTGTACCTATCGCAATCAAAGACAACATCAGCACAAAAGGGATACGAACTACATGTGCTTCTAAAATGCTCGAAAATTATACGCCTGTATTTGATGCAACAGTTGTTGAGAAACTCCGCAAAGAAGGTGCAGTAATAATCGGGAAGACAAACCTTGACGAATTCGCCATGGGTTCAACAACAGAGAATTCCTATTTCGGTCCATCCAAGAACCCGCTTGATCCATCCAGAATTCCTGGCGGATCATCTGGCGGAAGCGCTGTTGTAGTAGCCGCAAAAACTGCACCTGCTGCGCTAGGTTCCGACACAGGCGGCTCCATCCGTCAGCCGGCAGCCTGCTGCGGTGTTGTAGGATTGAAACCGACATACGGCAGAGTAAGCCGTTATGGCCTGGTCGCTTTTGCAAGCTCACTTGACCAGATAGGTCCAATCACAAACAATGTAACCGACGCTGCACTTTTGCTGCAGGTAATTGCCGGAGACGATCCGCGCGATTCCACTTCATCTCCCGAAAAGGTTCCGGACTACCTGAATAAACTGGCGAACGGAGTCAACGGACTTAAAGTAGGTCTACCAAAAGAGTACTTTGCCGACGGTTTGAACAAGGAAGTTAAAAACGCAGTCATGTCAGCAGCCTCTGTACTTGAAAAAGCAGGCGCAGAACTTATAGAAGTATCGCTGCCGCTGACTGAATATGCGGTCGCAGTTTATTATGTAATCGCCACAGCAGAGGCAACCAGTAACCTTGCAAGATACGACGGCGTCAAGTATGGTTTCAGAAGTAAAAAAGACAATTCTCTTTCCGAACTATACGCAAACACAAGGAGCGAAGGTTTCGGTGCAGAGGTAAAACGGAGAATAATGCTTGGAAACTATGTGTTATCATCCGGATACTATGATGCATATTACCACAAAGCGCAACAGGTACGTACCCTTTTACAGCAGGATTTCAGCAAGGCTTTTAATGAATGCGACATGCTTATCTGTCCGACCATACCTACACCGCCATTTTTAATCGGCGAAAAAGTTGACGATCCGCTATCGATGTACCTTAGTGATATTTACACCATTTCTGCAAACCTGGCTGGAATCCCTGGACTCACGCTGCCTTTTGGAAAGGCAGGAGGCATGCCTGTCGGAGTTCAGCTGCTCGGCAGAAGTTTTTCTGAGGAAATATTATTAAGAGCCGGTTTAGTAATTGAAAAAGCGTCTATCTGACATCAACAATCAGGAATGTCACATCGTCCTGATAGGGTTCTCCTCGCATGTGTTTATTTACGTCGGAAATGAGCCTTTCCGCTGCAAGTTTCGGTGACAAATCGAGAGAAGAACGCATAACCTGATTCATTCTTGATTTTTCATAGAATATTTCATCAGCATTTCTCGCTTCTATCAAACCGTCAGTATACAAGAAAAGCCTGTCGCCAGTTATTAGCACTTCGGAATATGTTTCGAACTTAAAATCTTTAGAGTGTCCGAGAACCGGACCGCCGCCGGGCAAAGCAAGGGGACAAACACTTCTTTTTGAATTGAAAAT
>JAEUSG010000697.1 GCA_016788315.1 Fibrobacterota bacterium
TTAACGGGGCCGGTTACATCAAATGGTTTTGACCATTATGTTTACTGGAACAGTGCTGACAGCTCTTTTTATCATGTAAATCAAAGAGGTGCTTCCGCTGATACGCATCTTGTTAAAAAATATCGAGCCAGATTTCTTCCAAGAGATACCGTTGTAGCGCGAATTGGTTCAGTAGGATACATTAGAGATACCATGTATAAATGGACTTCTGATTATCCAAATCAGGCGTGGTACACATTTAGAAATGATACTCAAATTATTATCGATACTCTAGAATATTATACAGGGGCGCCTGGTGGCAGCATAGTTCTTCGTGATACTCTGATTGCTGTTCACGTTGGTTCTCTTGGAACTGATCCAAGTTTAGGTGGAGCACCAAATTTTAGAGGTTTAGATGGCTTGTGGAAATATGACTATTTAATAGTAAATGGCAGAAGAACAGAAGTTGTATATCGCCAGGATGAGAGGCAATGGTATAATACAAGACTTCGTTTATGGGTAAGGGCGCGCGATTGTGCCACAGGGGATAGTTTAAGAATAAATGCTACTTATAGGACCTTGCCAGAATTAAAAACCTTCTCTTCAGATGTTAATTCCAAATACAACTTATTTGCGGATCCATACCAAAAAAACAAACTCTATCTATTTTACATAAGTGACTCTGGAAGAGTTGTTTCTCAGGTAACATGGGATAATGGATTAACATGGGAAGAGATGTATGAAGCTACGAAAAATCCAGTGTTAACAGATTCCTCTGATCATACAAGAAATAATCTTAATGTTTCAATAAACGGGTCTGGACTGATCTCAATATCGTGGACAGGAACCGGTACAACATCAACAACTTTAAATGTTCCTGGAGCAAGCGTTGACACAGTTGTAATGTATGTAAAACCTACTGGCCTCAAAACAGATGATGAACGCCATAGGGACGTGACAGATGTTGCTTCTTTTAAAGCTGCAATGACACCTTCTACAGCCTTTACCTCAATTGATAGATGTATTCGTCAGATGATCATGCTTGAAAAAGGTGTTACTCACGCGCAGTCTAGAGTTTTGCCAACTACTGATACTACATCAGGAAATACCAGAGCTGTGCTTACGAGGTTCTATAATATCAGGCTGCTCCCCGGTAATCACAAGAGCGATTGGGGCGATAGATCTGTAGTCGTTGATGGTTATGGAAACACAGAAAAAAATAGGCTTAATTATGTTTTTTCTCCAGGAAAGGATAGAGGCATCAAGTTTGAATCCTACTACAGTAATGTAGAAAGTCTTGCCGTTATGAATCTTGCTCTAGGTGGTCTCACACCATTTACAACTGTAGATCCACAAATTAGAGAAGGATATAATAACAACACACACGTTATAAATAATTATCATGCCTGCAATCATATTTCTATTGAAAGAATTAAGTTTACTTCAGCGCTACATACTAAAGAAACAGGTTCCAATTCCAATGTTTTTCAAGCTGCCAATATTACAACCATAAGAGGTCTTACCTTTACTAATAACCTTTTTTATAGTATGGATTCGACTGACTATTTTACAATCGGCCGCAGGATGGCAAACCACATATTCTTTATTGGCAATGGTAGCGGTGGGGTAAGTTTTGATAATGTTGTTTTTACCGGAAACATATTTCATCGTATAAGTACTTTTAATGGTTATGGTATAAATAACACCAGGATGGACTACTCCGGTGGTATCATGTTCTTTAATAACACGTTTTACAAATGGCGTGATCGCAGCTATTGGACCGGACATGGTATGGTAAGTAAGATGACTTACATTAATAACCTTGTTGACAGCTCAACAACACCATATTATGGTTATGGAACAGATCGTACCGGATTCCTGCTTAACGATTCTGCACGGAATATATGGGATGTTAATAATTCAATAGGGTGGTTTGATACAATACCTGCACGTATGGCGATGCATAAGATTCCTTTAACATCTCCGGCAGCAACAGGCGGTGCTGATGTAATAACACTGGATTCGTTATGGAAGAGCGATTATTATGGAGTAAAGTCAAGTGGATCGCGGCATAGAGGTGCATGCGTACCGCCACCAGCCAACCCTCTTGGCTTGCAGCTCTCTATGGATACTGTTTATACTCCCGGCATTAGAACTATAAAGGTTAAGATTCTCAATAAAGGTGCTTTGGCCGGTAACATAGATACCATACGAATATTCAGAGACACCGCTTCTTACATACGCAACCCCTATTCGGCATCTGATGCAGCGTATACACGAGCCACTTCACCTGATAGTTACTATTCTGCTAATGTACCTATGACCTACTACTACTTTACCGTAGCGGTTGGTGTTAAACAGGACAATGGTAATGTCAGCTGGTCCAATATTGATCCTGTCGCCAATGGAGCAATGATAATGCTTCCGGATGCTTTTCCTCCGCAGCTTGGCTTCTCGATATCAGATTTACTTAACGGAACATATGTTGGATCTGATTCATTGCGCTTGAAAATTTATTCTCCATTTTCTCGCGGTCAAAGTCGTGAGCCTGACTTAAAGAAGGTTTGGATTTATTTCGGCACCGACAGTTCTGCCATTGTTAATGCTTTCAGTGTCCGAGATACCTCTTCCAGTTACAGCAGCTACAGTTATGTTGCGAGCATTCATCCATTCCTTGGTCCGATATATGCAGATACTACCGATGATGTTGTGTTTACCGGGTTGTTAGAGAACACCCGCTATCATATTGCTGCAGTATCAATGGACTCATCTACAAATCTCTGTGTTCGTGATACAGTTATTAAGTATATGACTTCGTTTAGAACGAAGCAGGCCCCACCTAATGTACTTCGTTTATCGACAGATACGCTGATTGGTGAACCTACCAAGCTTCGTGTTACCATATCAGGGTTTAATGCTCTGCCAACAAATAATCCTCCTATTGACAGTATGAAGATTAAACTGTTCGTTCGGTACACAGGATATGTGTTGAGCGCCGGAACACCAATGAACACCTCAACTTTCAGGGATTCGCTGATAAACATTAAAACATCTCTTGTTGGTGGAAACTGGGTTGGAACGATAGAGCGTCTTCCTGCTGATACTACGGTCTATATTTCTGTTACAATACCAAGTATTGATGGTTATTATTCCCGCATAGTACAGGACACCAATACCGCTTTCCGCCGTACACCCCGTAATCCTGACCGTGAAGCTATCGTTATGTCA
>JAEUSG010000712.1 GCA_016788315.1 Fibrobacterota bacterium
GTAACGGCTTTCAGGCTCTTATCAAACTTGGACTGTTTCCTTATGGTGAAATCAGAGACCTCTCGACGGAAAGCCCGACACAGACCTTCAATACAATAGGCCGCCACATATCACACGTTGTATAAACACGCATTTCATCCACTCTATCTCCATGGCTGGCGGGAGTTAATGCGGGGGACGTACACGCCATCCCTATTTCACATGGTGAAGGAAGATTCTTCGCATCGGATAGCGTTGTTGCTGAACTGATAAAAAATGGACAGGTTGCAACGCAATATACTGACGACAAAGGAATTCCTGGAATGGATGCTGTTTCAAATCCAAATGGAAGTATTTATGCCATTGAAGGTATAACAAGTCCTGATGGCCGCGTATTCGGCAAAATGGGCCATTCGGAACGCGTTGGAACGAATGTCGCGAAAAACATTTCAGGAAAAAAGGAACAGGGATTATTCAAATCCGGCGTGGAATATTTTCTGTAATTTTCAGTAAAAAAAATGTGTGGTATATGTCGGGGCGGGTTCGAACCCGCCCCGACAAAACATACACCGCACAAATCAATATCAATCGATCATTTCAATATCGGCACCCAGTGATTTCATGCTTTCAACAAAACCGGGGTATGTTACTGCAACAGATTCTGCAGTGTCAATAATTGTTTCACCATCAGCAACCATTCCTGCAAGGGTCAATGCCATGACCACACGGTGATCACCGTGGCCGGAAACTTCTGCACCTGTCAATGCGCTCTGTTTAATGCGAAGACCATCCCTCTTTTCTTCGATCTTAGCACCCATTTTAGAAAGTTCCTGATGCATTACCTTTATACGATCTGTTTCCTTGATTCTTGCATGGGAAACACGGACAAGCCTTGTTTCTCCTTCTGCAACACAGCCTAGAACAGCAAAAGCAGGAAGAGAATCGGGAATTTCATTCAAATCAATTTCAAAACCTTCAACAGGTGAGGAACTTACACGAAGAGCACCGCTTTCATTAACAATGTTTCCGCCCATCTCCTTAACGATATCAAAAACACGTTTATCTCCCTGAGTATCCTTCATGTCAAGCCCTTTTATGAGCAGAGATGAGTCCTTGCAAAGAAGAGCGCCGATGAGCGGGAATGTTGCCGTACTGAAATCGCCCGGAATTGCAGATTCAAAGCCGAAATAGCTCTGACCGCCTGGAACTTCGAAATTGTTTCTTCCCTGTCGAGTAAATGATATACCCATCTTCTTGAGCCATCCGAGAGTCATATCAACATATGGCCGTTCGTTAAAGCGGACAACCTTAAGGTCAATTCCTTTTCTCATCAACGGAGCTGTCATCAGCAATGCTGAAACCCATTGAGATGTCTCCCCCTCAATAGTTGCTGAACCGCCATTCATCCGCCCGCGTATTATAACAGGAGGTTTTCCATTATTGTTAAGAGATTCGGCCCTGGAAGCGCCTAAAAGATGCACAGCATCAAGCAGATGCTGAACCGGTCTGCGGCAAAGGGACTCATCTCCGGTAAGTTCTATCTCTCCCTCGCCCAATGCTGCTATTGCGATGAGAAAATTCATCGATGTGCCGGAATTCTTAAGATCTATCGGAGATTCTGGAATTATTGGTTTACCTGCAAAGCCTGTGATTTTCCATGTATCACCTGTGTCTTCAAGTTTTGCACCAAGCTTCTGTACCGCTGCAAGACATGCAAGAGTATCTTCCGATTTCAACGGATGGTGAATAACTGATGTACCCTTTGAAAGTGCAGCAAGACAAATTGCTCTTATTGTATGTGATTTTGAAGGTGGAATTCTTAATTCACCTTTAAGCGAAGAATTTCTAACTCTGATTTTCATGACGATCCTCCATTTTTTAGTAAAGCATCGCGGGGGACAGAACATAATTTTTGTTCTGTCTGAAGTTCATGTCCGGTTTATTTATGAAGAGATGAACGAACCCGACCGCTTGTTACGCTAACATTTATTCAATAACAATATAAAATATTACAACTACTGACCGAAATAGAGTCCTCTTATTGCCCCTTTTGCCAGGATACGGTCAATCTTTTTATTCTTGAAGTAAAAATAGAGTGAGTCTCCGCTGGTTTCATTCCGTCCCCTGTCACCTGAATCATCATGAACATATACGGCAGCTGCATTACTGAATGCATGCATACTATCCACTGCGTTTTTGTCTATATAAAATCGTATCCTTTTAGCTGCCAACGTATTTACCTTTGCAGTATCGTTGCTATTAAAATTGGCTGTTTTGGCCTTGCCGTATAGGTCAGCCTGTCTAACCTTTCTATCCTTGAGAAATGCTACTATAGTATCAGCATTCATTCTTGTGGTTGCTGATGAATCCAAAAACAGAGCATTTGCCTTTCCCACAGACCTAAACTCACGAATGGTATCATTCTCAATATAAAGATGTATTGTATCGCCTGCTATTCTGTCATCCTCATATTCAATCCGCGGATTGCCGAACAGGGTTATTATGCCCTCTTTGTGCATATACTCAGAACGGTCGCAATAGGCGAACATATTACCCTGTCTGATAACAACAGAACTCATCGCTATACTCTTTTTCAAAGAGCCGTAATGTTCCATCACTTTGGAGGTAATATTAAGAGTGTCGCCGCCGGCACTATCAAGCTTCTGCAGAACAGGTTTTCTGGTAATTTTTGTGATTTTACCCTCTTTTGCGTAATATCCTTCATCGCCTGTAAGGGTCATTTTGTCGGATGTATCGATTACTTCAATAGAACCCCTAGCCTCAGCGGTACTGCTTTTTTTGAAGTATACCAGCCTGTTTGCTCTCAAATAACGATCCGTTGTATCCACCATGGTAACCTTATTAAAAAACTCAAGCCTTCCGGCTGAAGCATCATTTAATACAGTATCCGACTTTATCAGGAGCCCTTTGTATGTAATAGAGACTCTGCCGGTAAGACGCTGGATTCTGACGCCTCCCCTGTCAATGTACTCAAAACCATCTGCATGGTTTAGAATAAGGGGATCGCTGCCTTCCGCGGAAAAAAGGAAGTTTACGACAGCGAAAATAAGTATAATGGCTTTTCTAATAATCATTTAACTTTCATAAAATAAAAAATTTTGTTTGATTAAGCTCGTTAAATAGTCTAAATTATTGCAAGATAAAAGGTTAACCTAATTTAACGGGGATTTAATATGGCTTTTTTCGACTTCCTCTCAAATGATGTCGGAATAGATCTTGGAACTGCCAACACACTGATTCATGTCAGACATAAAGGCATCGTGATTAATGAACCAACAGTTGTGGCTGTTGACAAACAGACTGACAAGGTTGTGGCAATCGGAGCAGAAGCGAAAAGAATGGTCGGCCGCACACCAGGCGACATAATCGCAGTTCGTCCACTTAAAGACGGCGTAATCACAGCTATAACCTCCGTTGAAGCACTGCTGAAGGACTTCCTCCGGCGTTCAATGAAATATTCTCTATTTGTAAGACCGCGGGTTGTGTGCGGTGTACCGTCAGGAAGTACAGAGGTCGAAAAACGCGCTGTGTACGATTCTCTTGCTCAGGCCGGCGCCCGTGAAGTCTATCTGGTGGCCGAACCCATGGCCGCTGCAATTGGAATGGACATTCCTGTTGAAGATCCTTCCGGCAACATGGTAGTTGACATTGGCGGAGGCACCAGCGAAATTGCTGTAATAGCCCTCTACGGAATCGTTTGCGA
Source organism: Fibrobacterota bacterium (assembly GCA_016788315.1). Taxonomy (GTDB): domain Bacteria; phylum Fibrobacterota; class OXYB2-FULL-49-7; order OXYB2-FULL-49-7; family JAEUSG01; genus JAEUSG01. The sequence continues at coordinate 3,704 of JAEUSG010000712.1, forward strand.
CGCATCAGTTCGCGTCGGCGGAGATGAAATTGACGAAGCAATAGTTCTTTACCTCAAAAAAACATACAGTCTTCTGGTTGGCGAAAGCACAGCAGAACAGATAAAGATGAAAATCGGTTCAGCATGGCCTCTTGAAGAAGAGCTTGAAATGGAAGTTAAGGGTCGTGATCTGGTTGCAGGCATTCCTAAAACTATGAGAATCAAGAGCGAAGAAATCCGCGAAGCGATAAAAGAGCCGATTGACAGAATTGTAGGCGCTGTAAAACAGGCGCTCGAACAGACTCCTCCTGAACTTTCGGCAGATATTCTTGACAAAGGCATTGTCCTTACCGGCGGCGGTGCCATGCTGCGCGGCCTAGATGAACTTCTTATGCGCGAAACCGAACTTCCCGTAAACGTCATAGATGAACCTCTTGACAGAGTAGTTCTAGGCACTGCTAAGATTCTGGAAAATTTTGAGAAATACAAAAAGGTGCTGCTGCCCTCAGGCCGTTAACATTTGTAATACAGGAATTGCCGCATGACCGCATTGCTATACAGATTAAGATCAGTATTAGCTCTTGTGGTCTGCACCGTCTTATCGCTTTGGCTTATAAACAGACCGATGGACTCACGTTTCGCAATAGCCCGCGGACTCCAGATAACCGTGCTCTCGCCTGTCCACACAGTGATTTCCAGAATTACCTCGCTGCGGAATCTCATGACAGAGGTTGAACATCTGCGGGAAAGAACCGGCGCTTTAATGCTCGAAAACTCATCGCTCCAGCAGTCAATGAGAGAGAACATGGAACTTCGCGACATGCTCGATTACCAAAAAACTATGCCTGTAGCGCTTATTCCTGCAGAAGTCATAGCAATGAAGCGGGGTGGAATAAGTTCATATGTCATTCTTAAGGCGGGCAGTTCTGACGGTATTCAAAAAAACTTTCCGGTTACAACAGTAATGGGTATTGCAGGCAAGGTCATTGAGGTTTACCCATTCCATTCAATCGTAAGACTTATTGACGATCCGGCAGCAAAAACCGGCATACGATTTAAGAGATTGGATCTCTCCTCCATTATGGACTGCCCTGACGGTATTACAGGACGTGTTTCTGTTCAGAAGCATGCGGAAATTCTACCCGGCGACACAGTAGTCACTTCGGGACTGGGCGGACTATATCCAAAAGGGCTTTTTATCGGCACAGTGTCCAGTATAGACAGCACAGGCGAACTTCAGAAAACCGCCAGAATTAAATTTCACAAAGGGCTTCACACCATGGAACACTCTCTTATAATGAAAGTTGAATCCATGTGGAAACCATTCCCTGAAGAGCTGGACGAATAAATGAAGCCATATTTCCTAATGATTCTTAAACGTGCCGTAATTGCCTTTCTGCTGATTATAATACAGACCTCTTTTGTAAATCTCTTTTCCATTCGCGGAACGACTCCTGAAATTCTCCTTCTTTTTGTTTTCTTCATGGCAATGAGAGATGGACCATTTGCAGGAACCATTACCGGCTTTCTTTGCGGACTTATTCTGGATGTTTATTCGCCCGAATATATCGGTTGCGATGCTTTGGCAATGACTGTTACAGGCTTTCTTGTCGGTCTTGTAAATGAAAGAACAATCCGTATGGAAGGCAAGCTGCAAATAGCATTTCTTCTTGCAGCTGCATTTATACACAGCCTGCTTCTGCACTTAATTACAGCGGGGACTCCGGAGGGTACAATGAACAACATATTGTTCCACGTTCTTCCGACAGCAATCTACACATCTATCGTCGGCGGTCTGGTAATCATGGTCAGAAGAATGCGACGGAGCTAAAAAAGCGATGTCACGATTAAGGATAGATGACCCTTTTCCAAGTTCGCGCGGCAGAGTTGGAGTAATGACCGCATTATTTCTTGCCGGTGCTCTGATGATTATTATCCGTCTATTTTACATTCAGGGATTCAAAGGGCAGGATAATTACAGAAGATCTGTTGAGAACAGCGTCAGAGTTAAGATCGTCAAAGCACCCCGCGGACTAATTCTTGACAGAAACGGCATACCAATTGTCAGAAACCGTTCTGCGTGGAGCGTTGCAGTTGTTTATAATGAGCTGCGCACAAAAAAGAGAGTCGAAGAGCTCAAAAACAAGCTCCTGCTGATTCATGATGGAAAAGATTTACCAGCTTTCAACTCAAAAGAGCTGGACAAGGCCTTTGAAAAGGCCAAAATACACCGTTTTGAAACAGTCCGTATCGCTGATGATATTGGCACCGATGTTGCAACCGTACTTATGGAGCATTTGGATGACTTAACGGGAATTCAGGTTCTGGAAGAGTCAAGACGGGAATACCCTTTTGGTTCTCTTGCATGCCACGCTTTAGGCTACATGGGAGAAGTATCAGAAGAACAGCTT
>JAEUSG010000751.1 GCA_016788315.1 Fibrobacterota bacterium
GTAACGGAAGGATCCTTAAAAACAGTCCTCCCATTCAGAAGGCGGTAACCATCCCGACCATTCCACCACAGGTCCGATAGAGAAAAAAATCTGCGGCTTGGTACAACAATATGAAAATTACGCGGAATGGTATTATCATATTCCCATTCCACGCCAACTTCATTCCAACATGGCATATAAACAGCTGGTAAATTTGCGCTTTGTCCACCGCTGCCATGCCACTCATCGGGTTCTGTATTAAATATTGTCGCCCAAGGATATTCGCCAACGAAACCATATATCCAGGAGGCGCCTTTTGGCATCCACTCTCCAAAGAAATTTCGCCGGTGCAAACATCTATACGCAGCAGTCAAATTTCGTTTCTTAATAAGAAAGCTCCTGATATTCATCCAAGTTTGTCTATATGGCACACCAATACCTGCGTCGGGGTCTGATCTGCCCCAAGTCAGGTAAGAAACAATAGGGCGCCAGTTTTGTCCGCCATGTTTGATAACGGACAGAAGTTTTTCCAATGGTGGTACGTCACTCTCCCTTGCGACCCACTCCGCATCGGTAAGTGCCTTCGCTGGGTCAAGATCGGCTGATGCGTTCATCCACCAAGCTGTGGAATAACGTTTTCCGTCAGCGATTTTTGCTGTTAATGTGGGATCAAGTTTTCGCTCCATTGATAGAATTGACGGTGTTTTCAATGGTCTCGGCTCCCAACTATCTTCCGCTCTTTTAACATGGTCGTGTAATCGTGAGGCCAGCTGATACATGGCAATCCATTGATATTTTTTCCCAATTCTTTCCGCCCATGTTGGCTTACTCCGGCCTCCTCCATATTTGGAAAGCATGTAGCCATCGTATTTTTCACATCCAGAACCTTCGTAACGAAAATCACGGACCACTCGCTGTAAAATCCATTCCCCCATATTCTTCTTATGCAAACCATAATCCCAAGTGCGCAGGCAATTCATTGAATATTTGAAAAAGTCGCTGAAAAATTCATCTGGTCTAAACCCTAATAACTTGCCCCATGCTTTTATTTGGTCTTCTTGTGGCAATGCTAATGGCCACTCGGAAATGATGGGCCTCATTGTCAACTCCGGATCACATTGTTTGGGCAAAACAGCCAGTTCTTGCGCTAATTCGGTAATGCACCTAATATGGTCACGTATCAGCGCGTTGCCGAAAGATTGTGGCTCCCGTTTGTAAGCATGATGCAACATTTCCGTCGCAGTCTTGGTTGCCTTAGCATTTCGCGATATTATCAGGGCACCATAGCAACCAAGCAAGGTCTGCTCCCGGATTTCATCGTCATCCGAGTCAATCAATCTCTTCAAGATGCTTACTATTACCTGGGGATGAGCAGCCAGAATAGCCGTTGCGGCTCGTATTGCCTTATTTTTTACTCGACGATCCGCGGCCGCAGTAAACCACAGCAATATAATGGTCCAGCGCTCAGCAATTTCTTGTTCAAGCTGGTCTAAGGGCAGTTCAAATGCAGCATCGATTAATTGACAAATCGTACCATGAGTCTCATACCTTTGATGAAGGTAGACACACCAAAAGGAATCTCGATTGGCCAAATATCTCTGCTTCAAAAGTGCATCAAACCAGATCGCGTCAATTGCGGACGGTTGCCATGATATGGCAATAATTGAATCCATGGTTTTCAGGAAATGGCCTTTTAATCCAAGTCCTTCATTAATCAGGGAGGCAGTCGCCGAAGTGAAGGTGGCGGGCTCCCTCGAAGGTAATGACTGAATTGCAATTTGTAATAACTCAGTACGGGTCGGTCCATCACTCACCAAATTTGGAAGTTCTAATCCAGGTTTTTTCTCTGGAACAAGAATTGAAAGAGCGGCAAGAATGCCGCCATTTTCTGCAAGTGTTTGTGAATCCTTAAATAACTTGTAAAAAGGACCGCCAAGTTGACACGCTTCGGCAAAACCGGTTCGGCTAATATTCTTCAACACCTCTGAGGCAATAAGAAAGTCACCTAAACGTTCGAATGCAGGCCGGATAACACTTTCGTCACCAAACAGGCTTTCCGTTACCGGTACATCCTCTACCACCAAATCAGACTTTATGAGCCACTCCAATACTGGAAGATTGTTGACTTGAGGCTTGGCATTGATGATTGCCCGCTGCGCCTGAGTCCATGGGAGCGCTGGTTCACCTAATTCAGCAATTGCATGCACTATCGCCATAAGGCAACCGCTTATTATCTTTGCACCTTCACTTGTTTCATATTCTAGCGAAAATTGCCGTTCTTTTTCATCCAGGAATGCACGAATAGTTGGGGCCAGTCCATGCCAGCCTGAGGGCATTCGACGAAGGCCACTTGACCGCAGGGTCTCACACACTAAACGCAAGTAAAGGGGGTTAGATAATTCTGGTTGAAGGATAGGTGCAATCGGCGGATGTAATTTATAATAACTAAAAAAGGCATGGCATGCATCGCGTTGGATTCCTGCAAATCCGGCATGTTCTACGATTGGCAGGTTATGGCCATCGGGAATGCAATGCCGGGAAAATGAAGTTCGGCAAGTGACACAAAGCCTTACATAAGGCCTGGTTCGAACCATTTGCACAATTGACAATAGCCGTTCACGCCAATATTGCAAAGGTCGAGTTTCGTTGATCGCATCAATAAATAAAAGAAACTTTGAGCCAGATGCTTCACCCGCAGCGTTGAATGCATCCAAAAGGCCATCAGCTCCAAGCGCGATGGGCAGCCGAAGGGTCTCTAATAGCCGCGTCCAAGGATCAGGCTCTCCTCGAAATTCGTGCCCAAAAACTATACACGTAAACATTTCTTCGTGAAAACGTTTGAAGGCCCCATCACATACACCATGCGTTTTTCCTGATCCCGCATTGCCTGTAAGCACAAATGCTGGTTCATACGCAAGAAAACAACTGGGCGAACGGAGCCAATCATCCAAGCTCGTAAGTCCGGCTATTACCTCACGTGTGTAATCGAGATTGGCTGCGGGAAAAGAAACCATATATTCAGCCATATACTGCCGAAACCCAGGTGAATCCGCTCTCCCCCTCCCGTGTTGAGCTTCAAGGTCTTCAACCAACTTTGTCTCAAGAACAGCGAACCGGCTTAATAAGCTTTGGAGCTGACTATTAGAGTTCCGATATAATTCTGGATTCTCTAGGGTAACAAGACGATCGTATTCGCTTAGAAGATCCGTCACGTCATCCACTATTAGCTGCGCTTCTTCGTGTAAGTCCTGAGGCCATGCAGATACACACGGATCTGAAGCACCTTTCTTTATGGCAGAAGCAAGGTAATCATGTGCTTTTCGGCAGGCAAGAATCTTGTCTTTTAACTCCTTGGACCATTCAGTGGTTCGACCAAAAGCCGCGAACCATTTCCATAAGTCTGTCTTTACATTCAATTCAGGAGTGTATCGTGGCCCAGCAGCCTTTTTTGCCAAAGCAAGGTGTTCCGCAAACCATTTATTAGACAGGATTTTTTTATTGAAGAAAAACTCCCGCAAACCCCCTGATCCATCAAATTCTAATAACAATTCTCGGATTCTGAACGCAGGCCATGCCTCAATAGTTAGCTGGCGCCCTTCCCTTTGAGCCTTTTTCTCATGCTTTTCTTTCCAGGAATCAAATTTCCACTGGCTCCCCATGCCTTTGCGGTTTGTCGTTCCTGTAAAATCAAATGGAAAACAAACAACGTATCGTTTCAATGAGGGATGATTTTTCAGGGCTGCGGTTAGCGAACGCGTTGCTTGATCTAGAAGCGATGTAATCTTAAATACATATTTTGCCTGCCAGCCGATTCGGATACCATCCGGAAGATCTAGGTAACATTCAATCCCGCCATCGCCTCCAGCCCCATAAAGACGCACATAATGAGCATCATTTGCAGACGTATGATGGGCAAGCTGACAGCAAAGCTCCTCAAACGCCTCTTGCTGGCCGCCACATCGGGGCACAATTTGTCGAAGGTCTATATCCATTAACTGCCCGTTCGTTTTGTATTTAACAGACAAACCGTGAATAACAAAAATGATTTCAACATGATATCACCCTCCTAAATATTCTGTTAAATAAATTTGTCATATATGTAAAATAGCAATCCATCTATCTAAATGAAAAGGGGTAAAATTTAATTGAAGCGGTAAGGCTGGCGATTACAGTTTCGCCTTATTGTCATGCAGGATTTAACTATAGATTCGTAATGTAAATCACTATATTTGAGATTGACGCATTAAGTTTTGTCTTTTTGACCGAATAGGTCGGAGGCCTTGCGACCCCCTTTCTTTCTCAGAAGCGTGCTTGAAAGTTTCCTTTCACACTACTCAAGCATCAAATGAACCATCGATTCAATTATCCCTAATGGTCTCTAAATACAGCTTCTCGACCTGCTCCCTCGCCCATGGTGTCATCCTCAGAAACTTCAACGATGATTTTATGGAAGGCTCATTCTTGAAGCAGTTGATGTTGATTCTATCAGAGAGCTGCTCCCATCCGTAATGATCTACGAGTTGAGTGAGGATGGCTTCGAGAGTTTTCCCGTGAAGAGGGTTGTTAGGTTGGCTGGTGGTGGACATTATAGTTCCTTAACGGATGGACACAGGATTCAGGTGAACGGACACGAAGGCTATTCCGCAAATAACCTTGGCAATTTGGGTCGAAGGGCGGTTCCTCCACCCTGAACCGCAATACCGTTGCTGGTTGGAATAAACTGGCCATACCTTAATTCTTTCCACCGCCGTTCTTATGTTTATTTTTGCGTTTTGTATTTTTCATATATCGCATTTTAACTTCGTCCCATTTTAAATGATTTGCATTAATGTCTTTTCTTTCTATTTCTAGTGTTGCTAAAAGTTCAGCGTATGACGTTTCAGTGATAGGTAGATTAAAAGCTTCTTTAAAAATACTATTCGTAATCATCAGAGCATTATAAAGAGTTTCTTCAATCATTTCAGATTCACCTTGATTAAAATCGTCTTCAAGCTGAACGGTGTTGGTTCCGGGTATAACATTAAGTCCATATCCTAATGTTTTGTTTCCTGC
>JAEUSG010000752.1 GCA_016788315.1 Fibrobacterota bacterium
AGGATCCGGCCGGTCTCGTTTCCAGGCTTGTTAGAAAGGTTCAGGTCTACAAGGATTGTCCAAAGGATATGGTCTCTCTTTTCGATGGGGATCGTGCTTTCTGTATTGACAGGTATGAATTTCCAAATCTTAAGGGGGAAATGCCTGCCGCTGGTGTTTCATGGGTTGAAGCAGTTATGAAATGCAGAAGTTCAGGAAAAGAGCTGTGCTCTTACTCTGAGTGGAAGGCAGCATGCAGTAATTCAGGCAGGAATGAGTATGCTTACGAAGGTACATATGACGAAGAGCTCTGCAATACCGCATCTGAAGGAATTGAAAAATCAGGTAAGCGCAAAGAGTGCGGAAGCGGAACCGGAGTATATGACTTAACAGGAAATTTATGGGAGTGGGTATCGGACAGAGAATCCGGATATAATAAAATTGCAGGCGGCGACTACACGTACGGGAAAAATGCAAAATGTGATGCTGTTTTTCCCGAACTGCTGTCAAACCGCGGGAAAAGCGTGGGGTTCAGATGCTGCAAATAATCCGCAGAATCATGCCCTATGTAATTTCGCTCTGCTTTCTTTCCTCTGTTTCAGCCAGAGCTGAATCCGGTTTTTATGTTATGACCGCTTCAATTGAAGCTTATATGAAATCTCCCGATTATGACCTCTCTCTTCTCCCCGGTGAATATCAGTCGATATTAGTCAACTACAAAGCCGGCAAGTTCAGGCTGGCTCTTTTACAGCTTCAGGAGCTAATTACTATCGGTCTTCCCGACGGAAGGCTTGACGGCTATCTGTTTATTACCGGCGAATGCTATAGATCTCTGGGCCTGGATAAATATGCGATGCGTTTCTACCGCAGACTTTCTGACGAGTATCCTGAGAGCCCCTTTTACGGTCAGGCACTTTACCGCCTCTCTGAAGATTCCTATAAGCGGCTTGACGAAAACGGATCCATTTTCTATCTCTCTCTCCTTCTGAAGCACGATTCTGTTGGCGAAATGGCTAATGCGGCTAAGTTTACAGAAGGCAAAAGGCTCTATAGAAAGGGTCTGTTTGCCGAGGCGGAGAAGATGATGTCCAGTATTTCTGACGGATCGCCGCTTCGCCATGCTTCTCTTTTTGTCAGGAGTCTTTGCGCCCTTGAATTGAATAATTATGAAAAAGCGATTCTTCAGCTTGACGCTGTAATTAAAAGAACGCCGGATCCTGTTTTAAAGGATGAAGCTCTGCTTGTTACTGGGCAGATTTATATCAGGCTTAAAAGGATGGATAAGGCGGAAGAACTCTTAATGCAGGTGCCGCAAACATCAGCAAGGCTTGGCGAAGCCCTCATATTCTTAAGTCAGATCAAGCTTGCAAAAAATGACCTTGTTGCTTCAATTGCACTGGGTGAGCAGCTGTTGAAAATAAATAACGGCGAATACATGTTTGAGGCAGCTATGGTTCTTGAATCTGCCTATCTGCGTACACGTCAGGACGACAAAATTAATAACCTGCGGACATATCTTGAAATCTCTGTTAGACGTAAAAAGCTGGTTTTTGACCTTTATAAGGAGCTCGATCTTCTGGCTGACCGTCACACCTCTTTTGGAGTGTTTTCTCAGGATGTCTCCGACAAACTGACTACACTTCAGGAAAGACGTTCTGTCAATGCGGTATATGATTCTGTCTCCGTTCAGCATGATAAGCTTCGCAACGGTGCTCTTAAACTTCTTGCTGAACTGGATGCGGATGCTCATATTTCCGGCGGATCAGGCGTTTATGAGCTGCGGTTTTTAGAATATGTTGACAAACAGACTCAGACTCTCAGTGCAAGGGCAGATTCCTTGTCATCTCTGGTATCAGCTATGACTACCGGCAGAACTGGTGAGCGTGATCCTGCTGTCGAGTCAAGACTAATGCAGCAGCGCGATGCAGTCATAGCAAACCTTCGCCATTTCCGTGAGATGCGTGATGATGTGAGAACTCATGCGCTTAGTTCCAATCCCGCTTTTGCAGGGGCAGAAGAAGCGCAGGCAAAGTTTGTTGACTGGAGTATGATGCATCTGGATCAGATGAAGGAGCGGCTCCGTGAAGTGTATCGGGAATTGGGCCGATTGAGCCGTTCCGCTACTCCCGCCGTTAAAGAGGAAGGGAAACCGTCAAAGTGATAAGACGAATTCCTTTTTTTATTATACTGCTCATTACTGTAAACGGTTCCATCTATGCTGCTGTCGATACTTTGTCCGCCGCGGTTGAAGGATATGAGAAAGAGGCAAGATTCCTGGAAGAGAGCATAAACAAGGAGCGTGAGACTCTTATTCAGAGTCTTAATATGCTTGTAACTCTCTCGCCGGAGGGTAAGTATGTTGACGGCTTTATGTTCAGATTGTCAGAGTTGCTTTACGAAAAGGCTGTGATTGACTTTTCGAATAAAGTTGCGGTTTTTGAAAAAGAATACGCACGATATGAAAAAGGGGAGATAAAAGAGGAACCTGTATATCCGGTTTATGATTTCACCAAGGTGCTGTCTGTTTACCGTGATATTCTGAAAAGAAATCCCGATTCAACAATGGTGGAACAGGTACTTTATTATACTGGTATCTGTTATAAAAAAGCAGATGAGGGAGCAAAAGCCAATCAGGCCTTTGAGGTTCTTGTAAAACGGTATCCCGGCGGTACACATTATCTCGATGCTCTTATGGAAATGGGTGCCTATTACTTCAATAACCCTTCTTCTTGGAATGGTAAGGGGTACGACAAGGCCATTGAAACTTACAAAGAGGTGTTGAAATACAGGGACTCAGATAAGTTTATCGAAGCTCTTTACAGGCTGGCATGGTCATATTATATGATTGACAAATATAATGAGGCTGTCACTGTCTTCCGTCACCTCATTGAAGAAATTGATGTCGCTGAAAGCTATGGAGCCACGCAGGCAGGCATGGAAAAGAACCCCATGTTCAAGGATGAGGCTATTGAGTATATATCTGTAAGCTTATGTGAAGTAGGCGATCTTACAAGAGTAAGTCAGTTTCTGGAAATGATTGGAAACAAAGTTTATGCTTTGCTTATTCTTAACAGAATGGGCGGTTATTACGAGGAGCAGATGGATTTTGAAAGTGCAATGGGCTGCTACCGCCTCATGCTTTCGAAATACCCTTACTATGGTCAGGTTCTTGACGGCAACATGGGCGTTATCCGCTGCTATGAGCGAATGGGAACATATGACAGCGCACAGGCGGAAAAAGAGCTCTTTTTCAAGACCTATTCCAAGGGCACAGCCTGGCAGCGTAAGGTTTTTGAACCGGTTTGGCAGAGCAGGGCTGACTCTCTTTCCATCAAGTGCATTCTCTCTGTTTCGCAGTACCGGTTTACACAGGCACGCTCCTCCGGTGATCCTAAAATGTATGAGACAGTTCTATCTTTGAATAACAGGCTTGCATCTATTTATCCGGATGCTGCAGAAACATATGAAGCACTGTGGGTTAACGCCATTATTTATGAGCAGAATCTATTTAGACTTGACAGCGCCAGAACTCTCTATCTTGATATTTCGCGTAAGCCTGAAACGGCTCATAAACAGCAGGCTGCGATAAATGCCATCGCTGTGTCGCAGAGACTGGAAGAGACCGAAAAAGGTGAAGAGGGTAAAGTAACCGCCCGCGAACAGAAGATTGTGGATGCCTGTCAGAACTATGTTAATCTTCTGCCGGAAAATACAGAAACGATCGATGTTGCCTTTATTCCTGCCTCAATTTTCTTTAACAGGAGAATTTATGACAGAGCATATAAGGTCTACGAGCTGATTCTTTCTAAAATTAAAGATCCAAAAGATCCTAAGCGGTTTGAAGCGCTGCTGTATTCAGGTCAATGCTTAAGCGGATTGAAGGATTTTGAAAAGGCGGAAAAGACATTTGATGAACTTTATCAGGTTGCCTCTGACGGTAAATTTAAGGATGAAGCCAAAGTACGCCGGGTTGAAGCAGCTTTTCAAAATGCAGAAATAAGGCGTCACGCAAAAGATTATGCTGCAGCTGCTGCGCTCTTTCTGTCTATAGAGAAAAAGTATCCTGAATTTATCAATATGGATATTGTTTTATTCAACGCAGCTGACGCATATGAAAGGCTGATGTCGTGGAAAAATGCTGCGGAAGTATACCGCAGAGTACAGCAAAAATTCCCATTCAGCAAGCTTGCAGATGGTGCATTGTTCAACGGTGCCACCTGTTTTGAAAATGACAGCGCATATGCCGAAGCTATTGCATGTTATGAGCTGATTCTTTCCAATTACCCATCTTCTGTAAAGGCGAGAGATGCACTCTATAATATTGGTCTATGCTACGAAAAGATGAAAGCATACGACAAAATGGCAGAAGCACAGGAACGTTATGCAGAAGCCTACCCGGATTCAAAAGAGGTTGAGGCACTCCTTTTCTCATCTGCTAAGTATTTCCTTGAAGGCAATAGGCCAGACAGAGCAAAGAAAGCGTTCGAAAACTTTGTCCGCCGTTTTCCCGGCTCAAATGGTGAAGTTGAGGCCCGTTACAAAATTTGTGAACTGTTAATTAAAGAGAATGACAAGCGGGGAGCTGAAACAGCATTTGAAACTCTTCTTCAGCGTAATGATGCTCTGCGTCCTATAGGCCGGAACAATGATTACTTTGCCGGAGAGGCCGCATTTCAGCTGGCAGAAATTGTCCGCAGCCGTTTTGAGGCGGTTGAGTTTAAGCTTCCTGTAAAATCAATGGAGGTTGCGCAAAAGGAAAAAGCCGATCTCATGAAGAAAGTAATAGAAGGCTATACAAGGGTTGTGCAGCTGAAATCTGAAAGACTCTTTGAAGCTGCGTACAATATCGGGCGCTGTTATACAACTTTTGCTGACGCCTTTGTTAATCAGGAAAGAGATACCAAACTGGATCCGACCAAAATGGTTGTGGCAGAACGTGATTTGCAGCTTTCAGCCGTTGCATTGTATGAACGGTGCATAGAACCGCATTCTGTAAACATAGGTTTTGCAAAGGCTCTGCCCTCAGACACCATGCTGAAGCCTGAGCAGCGCAAATATGTCGAGTTGTCGAAACAAGCGATAGTTAATGCATATGTCTCGCTGGGCAGTTTCTATGTAAAGGCTGCTGAAGCTCTTTATGGTGCTCCGGTGCCGGCAAAAATCAAGAAAATGCCGGTTCAGTATTATCTATACCGTCAGAAACTTGCAGAGACAGTACAGCCGATTTATGTGCAGGCCTTCGAAAAGAACCTTGCTTCAAAAGCAAAGATTATTGAACGGGGGTATAACGATTCCATTGTTAACATCATTAATGACTCGGTTGTCTCCGTTTTGTATAAGCGTGGAAATATTTTCTATGAGCTTTCAAGTGAAATGCTTAATAAACCGGAGATACCTCCTGAAATTAAGGGTGACGAACGTGAAGAGGCGGTGTTCCAGATTGAAGATGTCGCTTTCGAAATTCAGGACAAAGCGTTACGTTCATTTGAAGAAGGCTATGATTATGTGCAGCGTGAATCTATAGGCGGCCCATGGCGCAGAAAGATTCTTGAGATATTAAAGCAGCTTGATCCTCAAACCTATACGCCTAAAGAGGTGCTTCAAACATTAGAATTCACAACAGGCGAAGGATGGATGACTCGGACTGATTCTATTGCAGGATGGAACAAACTTGCCCCGTTTGATTCTGTCTGGACTCCTGTCAAGT
>JAEUSG010000095.1 GCA_016788315.1 Fibrobacterota bacterium
GAATTTATCTGAAACATTGCCTGACAGCGTTTATTCCGGACGCTTTACACAATCTGATACCTTTCATGCGGATCCGGAACATGGATATCCTAAAGATATTATCCATTATTCATCAGTATCGCAGTATCAGATGATAAAAAAGGGTGTTAGTGCAAGGTTTGATGCACTCATTCGCCCATTCGCCGATTCTTCTGTGCCGCAGCCGGTTTCTTTCAGACGAACAGGAGGGGACACACTTGTTCTGGCCGTTGATAGTATCACTTATTGGGTTCATGCTCCAACAAAGACAGCAGGCATATATCCGTCAAACGTTTTTGCTGAGGATGATGACTTGATAGAGAGGTCTATGTCATTAACCGTATCGCCAAACCCATATAATCCAGTGTGTCGGATAAATTTTTATGTTCCGATGAGCGGTAAAGGCTCTTTGACGTTATACGATTGTCGCGGCAGCAAAGTTAGTGAGCTTGTGTCTGGAAATATCAATCGTGGCAACCATGCTCTGACTTTAAATGCATTATCAGCAAATGGCAAGGGATTCGCAAGCGGTGTTTACCTGTTAAGGCTACGAACCGCCTTTGGAGAGCTTAAGCAAAAGATAATTCTAGCGCAATAGAGTCATTCTTCGCGATATCTCTTTGCTGCCCGATTTCAGTCGGTAGATATACGTCCCCGGAGTAATATCTTTTAAATTGATATCCATGGAATGGCTGCCTGCTGAAATGTACTTATTAAGGATATTTTTGACGCATCGTCCAGAAAGATCATAGAGCTTCAGTTCGCAAAGACCATTTGAAGGTACTGCAAAAGTAATCATCGTTTTTGGATTAAATGGATTAGGGCTGTTTTGTTTGAGTGCAAAGCAGCTGTTTGCAATGTTGCTATCTTCTGCACCTGAAGGTGGTGAGAGTCGTATGTATAAAGTATCCTTTGGAAATGGTATAACAGCAGTATCACCCAAAAAACTAACACACTTAACACGTGACAAAAGCGAGTCGTTGTTTATGTTTAGAGCAAGGAGACCTGTATCATTGGATGTGTTACGAAACTCAATATCATAGTTGTAACAAAATTGTTGTGTTGGATCTACTGACGGTGAGTAAAATCTGAAGAGATAGTTATTGTCAATTGAATCAATTCTTATACTGTCAGGTATGGTTTGGTTGTTGAAATTAGGACGTAATGATCCAGAAATGTATTTAAGTCCTGAACTTTTATCCAATACATCCGTAAATGTTGGTCTGTTTGGAAGCGGCCTTGCTTTGCAGCATCCTAATTTGCCACTGATATTGTAATAAAATGTATCCAGGTTTGTGTTATAAATAAATTGCGGTGAACTAATGGCTTTTAGTGTCTGATATTCTGTTCCAGCATGTTGGGAGTCGATAAGAAGGGAAAAGAAATTTACTCTGCTTCCTATGCTGTCATTCATAAAAGTTTTGAATTCGTTGCGCAAATATACAGTAGGTGAATCGACAGGTATGTTTCTGAAATGTCTTGGAAGAGAGAGCTGATTTTCTCTTATAAATGCCTTGTGCGAATCTTTTTCATCTCCGTCAGATAATAGAATTACTACCGGGGCAGATGCCTTGTCGTTGTCCTTTAAAGCATAATCTACCGCCTTGTAAATGTTGTAGTAAAGTGCATTTTGATCGCCGGTTGTTGTGTCTCTGCAATCATATTTATCTATAAATTTTGACCAAAGTGCAGCAGAACTTGTGTCTTTTATAATCTCATTTTCAGATCTGAAATTAATTATTGAAACACCATCATATTTTAACCGGTTTCTGAAGAGGAAATTGTGAACAGTCATTAGTAATCGCAGATCGTCACTAATGGATTTGTTCTCATCACATAGAAAGTAGACGTTTGCAAAATCCCTTTCTGCTGGTCCTACAATAGCTTTAATTGTAACGGTCGCTCTTGATGGAACAGCACCTGAGTTCAGAGAATAAATTGTGTCTCGCCCCAACGAATCGTTTATATAATGCTGCACTGATGAGAAAAGAGGAACGCAAACTGCTGTC
Organism: Fibrobacterota bacterium; assembly: GCA_016788315.1. Classification (GTDB taxonomy): domain Bacteria; phylum Fibrobacterota; class OXYB2-FULL-49-7; order OXYB2-FULL-49-7; family JAEUSG01; genus JAEUSG01. The sequence continues at coordinate 2,028 of JAEUSG010000095.1, forward strand.
TTGGTTGTTAATGCCAAAAATAGAATCAAGAATAATTTCACTTTTAATCCTTTCAAGTTAGTAATCAAAATATTAAGATAGGTTCACAAAAAGCAACTGCTTACACAATAAGGATATGTTTATGACTTGTAAATTTTAAACAATCTCTACAGGCAGATAGTGAATTCGCGGTTTGTATGGGCCGCCCTGCATTAATTCCAAGAGCACCACAGCGGCCATTTTGCCCATCTCTGCAGTATCCCACCGGCATTGCCACAATTTACGGCCGTTAAAAAGTTTCTCTTCGCGCCAGTCTGAAAAGAGTACACAATCCCTGGTCTTATTGTCAATTTCAGGATCGTGCATTATAATATCATTTAAAAGTTCATAGAAGGTAGTGCTTGCACAGACGTATCCTGTAGCGCAGCGATGTTTCTTTATCCATTTTCGTATTCTTTCACGCATCTCCCCAATTTTTTCGAAAGGTGTAAAAAGAGTTTGAACTTTTGGTAGACCAAATGCCTGTGCTTCAGTGGATATTGCAGAGGCCCAGAGTGCATGGTCGGGATCCCGTCGCCCAAGTTTATTTTCGTGACCAAGAAAACAGATCTCTCTGTGTCCAAGCTCAACAAGCTTGCGAAGGGATATCGCTCCTCCAAGAGAATGATCTGTAGTTATTTGGTTTTCAGACAACCCAAAGTCAATGTGGTCAAGAAATACGCAGGAAAGCTTTTGCGTCTTAATAGCGGCATACAGCTCTTTGTTGTAAAATGCATACATGAGTACACCGGAGACACGCTCTGCATCAATCAGGCGGACATACTCACTTATTGGCCGACCTTCTAGCGGCAGAGGTATAATACTATGGCCTGTTGCCCGAACAAGGTCATCTACGGCCACAAATGCCTGAGCCTGATAATGGGTGGATATGAGACCGGCATGGCTTCCTCTGAACAAAAATGCTATACGCTTCTTTTTTTGTAAGTGAAGAAAATCTGATGGCTTTTGACTTTGTACGAAGGTGCCTTTTGACTTGATACGTCGTACAAGCCCCTCGTCAGCCAGAAGCTGTACCGCTTTGGTTACAGTTACGGGACTGACTCTGTATTTTTCAGCTAGAGCAAGAGTATCCGGCAAGAGCTTGGTGCTGCTGAAAGAGCCTTTTGATATTTCGGCTCTGAGATTGTCTGCAAGTTTCAGGTATTTCATAATATCTATATAAATACATAAATAATGGTAATAATATAAGTTAATAGTGTTTAAGAGCGCATTAGTTTGTGTTTATTGATAGATTTGTAACTCTTTCAGGACTATCTTTCTAAAGAAGAGATTCAAAATGTTTATGGAGGTAAATTATGGTCAAAGCACTATTTCTTCTTATGATTTCTATTCCGCTCTTTAGCGCTACCCCCCTTTTTAAGTTTGTTGCCATCGCTGACCTGCATTGCGGTATTGATGCTCATGTAGAAAAAATGCGCAATTTTTTTGAGACCTCTTATCAGCGCGACAATCCCGATTTCTTTGTGGCTCTCGGTGATTTGAGCGGTGATGTTCCGACCATGCTGCCGCGTCTTGCAAATGTATTTGAACACGCTCCGGCAAAGGTTTACGCTGTATCGGGGAATCATGATGATGCATATGCAAACCATCCTGAATATTTTACAAATGCGCTTGGTCCTCTCGAATATGGCTTTGATCATAAAGGGATTCATTTCTTTGTCTGGTGGAGTCAAGCATATAAATATGTTAACATGAAAGCTGATTTTGACAAAGTGCCTTTAACAACGCCTATTATTTTATTTCAGCATTATCAGATCGAATCTGGTGAGTATCCTTCACTGCAAAATCGCAGCAACCTTATGACGGTTCTTCACGGACATGAGCATTACGCTAGAAACTATGTTGTGCCAAATACAGCGGTGCAGGTGTATGGCCTTCCGAATCTTACCGGGGGGTATTATCTCTGTACGGTAATGAGCGATGGAAGTGTCACTTATTTACATAAAACTTTTCAGAACGATATTATTCCAGCCGACTCCGCTCCAGTAGTTACCATAACACAAAAACCTGTAGCGCCCCTCAGTGGCAGTGTCACTTTTAGAGGTACCGCCCACGACGATGGTAAAGTGGTAAAAGTTGAGTATTGCGTGGATGCACCTGCGAAGTTAGTTTGGAAACCGGTCGAAGGAACGAATGATTGGTCAGTGACAGTTAATACACGAGAAATTGGAAATGGAACGCGGAAGTTTCTCTTTCGTGCAATAGACTCAACCGGACGCGAAACCGTTTACTATGCAGCATTTACGGCTAATGTCGTAAACGAGCCTCAGGGCATAACACTCGCGATGGATAAAAGTTCGTATGCGGCAGGGGATTCAGTTGCTGTGAATTTTGTAAATGGCACAGGTTGGCCAAAGGATTGGTTCGGTATCTTTCCTGTTAATGCACCTGATTCGGAGGAGTATTGTATAGCAAGACGTTATACTGATAATACGCCAAATTACGGAAATTATGGATGGGTTTCCGGTAAAATCAACTTTACCGGCATGCCGTCAGGAGCGTATGAAGTAAGAATGTTTGAAAATGACAAATGGGTAAAAATAGCATCATGCCCGTTTGAAGTTTCGGGATCGGTTCTTGCTTCAGGGGCTGAGTTTGTGCGGACAGATACCTTAACAAAGGGCACCTGGAAAGGTGTGTATGGAAATGCAGGTTATGTGCTTCCAGGTAATGACACCCTTTTGCCATCATTTATAAACCTGAAAACAAACAAGGTGCAGACATCCATCACAATCGACACAACGACAGATGTTCGTGCCCTGCAAAAAGTAAATGGAGATACCGCAAAAAGAATCGTTTCCTTTTGGCATGGCGGATCAGGACCTGTTTTTGAAGTGAGTGTGTCAATAACGGATGGTAAGGTTCATGCAATGTCCTTTTATGTAATCGACTGGTCATTAACCGGTAATCCGAAGTTTCAACGAATTGAAATACTTGATTCCGCCACAGGGATAATTCTTGCGACACGTGAAATAAGCAAATATAAGGGCGGGAAATATCTTAACTGGAAAATTTATGGCAAAGTTAAGTTTAGATTTGTAAATATCTATCCGGCATACGGTGAAAATGTGAGTGGTATATTTTTTGGCAGCGAAACGGTCAGCATGACGTCAGCAGAAACCTTTCAGGCGAACCTGAAGTGCAAAAGCGCTGTTGCTCCGCTTTTGGCAGTTTCACCCAACCCTTTACGTTCTAAGGCTATTTTTACTGTTGGGGTGTCAGATGGCGCGACATTAAGTGTCTATTCCCTGTCCGGAAGGCTTCTGCGGAGCTGGTCAAATGGTGAAACGGCAACCCCTTATCAAATAGTCTGGGACGGAAGCGATGTTAATGGAAAAATATTGGCTGCCGGTGTATATGTTGCGAGGCTCTCAACAAAGACAAAAAACGTTGCTCTTCCGCTGGTTTTGAAGAAATAGGCTGTTCTTAATTGTTTTTGCTCGAATTTATCTGTATAATGATTGAACAAGGCTCTTTTTTAGTCTAAAAATAGCTATTTAAATTGGCTTCTAATTTGCAGTACATTGAGTACTTTAGCACTAGGAGCATAAATGAAAACATTGATCGTTGTTCTCACATTTCTTTCAGCTGTTGTTAACACTACACCACTTGGTGACCTTGCAGATACACTTACTCCAGGAACCTGGGGGGTGTTGAATACAAACAATTATCCCGACTTCTCCATTTTAAGTGATAATTTTGCCTACGCAAATAGCGGCTGCTGGGCGGAGGATTCCGGCTTTGCTCTCTTTGTTGGGTCTGTTCACGCTGGACACAATCATCGCCTGCTAACCTATGTAGATTCTTTAAATACCTGGCGTTATGGCCCAAAACTGGATGGTAATGTATTTCCATATACCTTCGGAACTCATGCGTACGATAACAACGCCTATGATTCCAAGCGGGGAGTTTTTTGGTATAGTCCTAAGGGAAACGATCAGAGCGTCGCCTGTGGTTCTGATTACACCTGCGCAATGGACCATTTTAGACGCAGATTGATTAAGTATGATATTAAGACAGATTTATGGGACAGCGGTATTGTTATGCCGGATACCTTTCCTCAGATGTCAAATACTACAGCTCTTAAATATTTTCCGGAAATGGATGGCCTCGTTTACATTAATTCGCTGAATGAAAATTTGATGGCCAGAGTTTTCTTTTACAGTTTCCAGACACAGACATGGCGTATTCTTGGAGAAGGGATGCCTATGGGTAGTCTCCATTTTGTCTGTCAGTACAGCGCTAAAAACAAATGCATCATCTTCGGCGGCGGTGAGAAGTATTCAAACATTCCTATCAGAACAATGCATAAGATTGACTCAACGGGTAAGATTACTCCAATTGCAAATATGCCGGAAGGCTTAAAATGGGGGATTATGTGCAGCTCCGGTTATTATGCAACTAAATTTGCAGAAGATCCCCTTACAGGTGAACTTTTGGCATTAGCGGCAGACAGCTCTTTTTGGTCATATCACGTTCCAACGGATTACTGGCAGCAGCTTCCGAAGGCTCCTACACTCAGGGTAAGCGGCAGCATAGTTGCCGGCATCGTCATACCGGTGCCAAGATATAATGTTATGATGTATATATGGTCGAACGTAAATTACTACTCAAAAGTAAAAGTATACATATACAAAAACAGCCACCCCCACAAGGATACCGTTTTGCCAGTTGCTATAAATGTAACTGCGCCTTCGTTCACAAAAGAGTGCTTTCTATCAATTCCGCTAACGGTAAGTGTAGATTTTTCAGACAACAAACGGGATACAGTGACTTCATTTGCTAATTATCGCTCTCTGGATACTTCTATTGCAACTGTAAATGGTTTAGGTGTTGTTCAGGGACTCAGAAAAGGGAGCGCAGGGATTGTAGTCTCGTTTGGTAATAGATTGGGAACTCTTGTTGATACCGTGACAGTGACTTTTACAGAAAGCATGGCTGCAATTGACTCTGTAAAACTTAGCACAGATCCTAATGCTGTATATATGACTAAAAACAGATATGTTCTTATGCAGGATAGCACCTATATGGTAAAGGGAACCGTTTATGGCCATTCAGGATCGGAATACTTTTCACACCCGCTTGATTCAGGAATCGTCTGGACTTCGTTGGATACCTCTGTTGTAACAGTAAACTACGGCAAGGTAACCGCTAAAGGAGTTGGAGGTCCAGTTGCTGTAGTAGCATTGCAAGGTGGAAAGAGGGATACTGTTATATTCTCGGTATATCAAAAGCTGAAATTTATAAAGAGAATAAACTGCCAGAATCCCGGTCTTGCAGCTCCTGTAGGCTGGCTTAAACTTGGGTATGAAGATACCTGGACTTCGGCGCGCGGGTACGGCTGGTCAAGTGGTAGTCCAAGTGATAACAATAGAGCTATTTCCGGAACTAATTTTCTTTTGCAGACAAGAATGATCTCGTATTCAGGAACAGGCTTACGGATCGATCTTCCTTCTGCCGGTCAATATATAATCAAAGCTGGTATGGGTAACATTGTGGCAAACACAGCGGCTGAAAACTGGATTGCAAATGGAATTGATACAATAATGAAATGGACAGACAAGGCGGGTCAGGCTGGCGTTCAGGTTGATACTATAAGTGTTGGGAGCAATGTACTGAATCTAAAATTCAAAGGATATCTCTGTTATGTAGTTGTCATGTCAATGGAGGAAAGTGATATTAATCTTGTTGCTGATGATGGTAATCTGGCAGATAATATTCCAGGCGGCCATACAACAGCTTCTGAAACTGGAAAAATACAAAACGCTTTTGATCTTGGAGCAGGTCCGATACCAGCGAATCCTTCTGTAAAACTGACTGCATATCTGCCAAATGTAAAAGAGATTGCAGACTTGTCTATTTTTGACGGCTCAGGCAGAGTAATGCGTTCATGGTCTTTGAGTTCAGTTTCAGGGAAAACTTCTGTTGTCTGGGATGGAAATAACAATTCGGGTAAACCGGTATCTTCAGGTATGTATATCGTAAAGCTGAAGTCCGGCAGCAGAAGCATAGCTAAAAGAATTGTGTTGTCAAGGTGATGCAGCTTCGTCGGACGGTTTTCCATGAAAACCGTCAAACCCGATTCGCGGGTTATAGCTATGATAATTACTTTTTGCAAATTTTAATGGAGAAACACCTGCTATCTTTTTGAATACTTTTGAAAAGTGCGGGTAGTCATGAAACCCCAGTTCAAGAGCTGTAAACTGCAAGGGGCTGTCGAAAAAGAGTATAAAGTCCTTTGCTTTTCTGATTTTGAATTCTAATGCATATCGCAGCGGCGGCATACCGAGCTGCTGGTTAAAGAGGCGTGAAAATGATGATGGGTGCATGAAGGCATTCTTGGCCAGTTGTTCAACCGTAATCATCTCCTTATAGTGCTTATTAATGTATTCAACAGCTTCTTTTATTCTGTAGTCAAGGACATTGTTTTTACTTTGAAAGTTCTCTTTGTTGGAATGTTTCGTTTCGTGATAGATGCAGTTCAATAGGCGCAATCCAAGAGCCGCTGAATTTATGCTGCTGTCAATAGATTTAAGTTGTCTGGTTGCTGTTATTTTGTCCATTAGTGATATAATTTTTCGTTTATTTTTCGTTTTGATGAACAGAGGTTTTTCTTTTTCTATCAAATCAGTTTTATTTCCTGATGCATCAAACACATCAAAAGAAAGTATCCTGAAGTTCAATGTTACTCCGGGGGTCTTGTGCGCTTCAAGAAGATCGGGGTAATTCCATATAACAAGTTCGTTTCTGTTAATAGTAAGATGGCCATTTTTAAAATGCATGACAATACTGCCTTTTTCTACAAGAATAATTGTCAGCATTGTAGAATGCTTCTGCTTAGTTCCAGGCGAAACAAAAAAGGTAGATGCGTTATCTCTTTTAATAGAATGTTCTATGTTGATCCCGATGATTTTATCGATATTCATAATGTTGAAAATATACAATTATCTGTTGGATATATACATTTCAAAGTTAAACGGTTTTATATATCATTCTGCTACAAACACTCAATAGGAGGAATTCCAAGCATGAAAACCGTTACAGTGCTGCTATTTGTCGCTATTTCTATTGTTGGACAGGCGAACAGTTGGATGAAAGTTACCTCTAATCTTCCTGATTGGGGGCATCCGGGGCTGTTTTACAGTCAAAACAGTAAAGAATTCATCCTCACCATGGGAAACCAGACAGAAACAGGTTCTAATTCTGTTTATTCTGTTCAGGTATTCACTCACGAGCTCGGGAAGTGGATAAACGCACTTCCAAATCCTGCACTTTATGGTGTTTGGGCTGATAGTACTGGTGTTGCTTATGGCAATGGACGTGTTGGAGGTGCGGTGTTTGGAACCTATTACTGGATTTTTAAGAATATTTTCTACGGTGGAGTTAATTATCTGCGTCCAAATATGGGTGCATCTTTTACACCTCGCGCATATAATCAGTTCTGCTTAAATACAGATAATGGTAAAGCTTACTTTTATGTAAACAACTCAACATTTACATATGATCCGGCGACACGTTTGTGGGATACTCTCAGCGTAGCAACACATCCAAATTCAGGGTCAGCAGAGGGCTGGCTTAAATGGGGTTCGCTTGTGTATGATCAGCACAACCACGAAGTTGTTCTGTTTGGCGGCGGTGGAGTTGACAATATAAAAGGAACCCCGGAAACGTGGACTTTAAATCCGACAACAAAGGTGTGGTCTAAGCTTAGTCTTGCAGTGCAACCATCAGCACGTGCTCATGCTCAAATGGCATATGACCCAGCAACAAAGAAAATAGTACTATTCGGCGGTGACCATCTTGACTGTTTATTGAATGATACATGGGTTTATGATTGCATAACTAAAACCTGGTCAAAGAAAAATCCGGCACTGCGGCCTTCTCCAAGAGCGGGACATGCACTTCTTTATCTTCCTAAAAGCGGGAAAATAATTCTTATGGGCGGTTACAGTTATTCATGGAGTCAGGCCAATGCATTTGAGATGTGGAAATATGATATTGCCTCCGATAGCTGGGAAATGATAAAGAGATTTCAGACAGGTGAAACGTGGCCGAAAATGTCATCGATGAGACCTACGCTCTGCGGATTGTCTGCAGTTGATGCAGGCGATACTATACTGGCAATGGGTGATTCGGCTGCAACTATGTATTCGTTTAATGCGGCCGGCTACAGAATGGTTTGTGACCCTTCTGTTACTGATGCTTCCGCCGGCGCAACTTATGGAACGACAAAAGATACCATTGCAACTAGAGGTGGATGGACAGAGCCTACATGGTTTACAAATAGCGTTGCGGCTCCTGATACTGCTGCAAATGAAGCTGTATTGCGCTCGTTGACGGTTGGCACATGGACATTAATAACTCCGCCAAAGACGACTCAGAGTGAATATCGTGCATGGGGTTCAACTGTTTATGATTCTGACAGAGATCTTTTCCTTAAATGGGCAGGAGGTCATGTTGCTCACTGTGGAACTGATGTGCCGCAGTACTCAATCAGCAATAACAGATGGAAGATTGGTTATGTGCCGGAGTGGCCGGTTGAGTGGGATGGCTACAATAACCCTGCTGCTGGTGTTTTCACTTTCAATGGACGCCCATATATGCCAATGCATCCAGTTAAGGCGTATGGGTACGATGTTCGCAGTAAGAGAATGGTTTTTATGTATAACCGCCATACTTACATTTACAATCCGGATAGTATGGATTGGGAAAAAAGGAACATACATAGCAGTTTCGGTTCTTCAGGATATGGAACAGGTCTCGTTTCAACACCACGCGGATTAGTGTGTGTTGGCGGTAATTCTGGCGGTACGTCAAGCCCTTCTCAGTCATATGTCTATCTTTTCGAGCCGGATAGTTTTAACTGGCGTAAACTGCCTCAGACAGGTGCCACAATGCCTGGCTATTATGCCGATGCGGCAGGTGCCGTTTACGATTCCAAAAGAGACAGAATACTTTTGATTCGCGGAAGCAGCGGTTCAGTTGCAACATTACATAGTTACGATTTCGCAACTGGTGTAGCGACAAAACTTGTTCCGATGGATAGTTCAATTACTACTGGTGCAGGTGATTATTACAGAGAGTGCAGTTACATTCCGAATCTGGATATCGTGTTCGTTCAGGCAAGAATCGGTAATGCAAATTTGATTTACGATTGTGCAAACAATAAGTGGAGCACAATGACGGTTAATGGCTTTTCTGCGACAATGAATGATCGCGGTACAGGCTTTATGTATGATGCTAAAAGAAATATTTTGTGGAACTGTGATCATTATAGTAAAATCTATGCGATTAGGTTGGATGCGGCTCTTACTGCTAAAGAGAATGGTAAATCGCTTACAGATTCTGATGAGCTGAAAGTATATCCATCACCTGCCAATCCGGTTCTTAATATCAATTTGCCGGGAGCTTTCTTAAATGCTGGTTCTGTTGATGTCAAAATATATAGAGCAGATGGCAGGCAGATAGCTGACTTGAGTAAACAGGTTGTAAAAGGCAAGGTAGTTTGGAATGCGAAAGGAAATGCTTCAGGCATTTACGTAGTCAAGGCAACTCTTAAAGGAAAGGTGTGGCAGTCCAAAGCAGTTCTGTCACGCTGATAAATGTGGTAGATGCCTGCCCTCAAAGAATATTTTAACCAACAGAGGTTAAAAATTAAAAGAAGGGTAGGTAATCTATGTCTGATAAAAGATCAAAATTACTTGTGCTGCTTATTTTAGCAGCACATTTGTTTTCGTCAAACATTAATGCGCAAACGTCCGGGTTTACTGTACCGACAGGTCACCCAAGACTTTTTTGGAGTTCTGAAAAGCTGCAGCTGGCAAGGACGTGGTATTCAACTCATCCATTTACACCATCAGCAAGTGATCCTTTTGCAAATGCATTCAAATATGTTCTGGCAGGTGATACCGCATGTGCCCGTGTTGCAGTAAACTGGCTTATGAATCTGCAGTTGCCGGCAGGGCAGGTGCTTCCGACTGCAATAGGATGCGACGAGTGCCGTTGGGAGGGTGAAACGGCAATTCTTGTTTACGATTGGTGTTATGACAGGTTATCTCCATCACAGAGATCTACATTGATTAGCCGCTGGAATACATGGCTCTCAAATGTCAATCAGCAGGATTGGGGCGGTGTTGGTATGGAGGGAAACAACTATTACTGGGGCAATGTTAGAAATTCTCTTGAATGGGGTATTGCAACATTCGGGGAAAATACTTCAGCACAATCATTTCTAGACAATGCGCTAAATACAAGGTGGCGTAATTCATTTATGCCATATGCAGATACCGGTAATGCAAAGGGAGGTGCCCTCGGTGAAGGTATGGATTATGGTTGCACAATGCTATCCTATCCGATAATACCTTTCTCCTCAATAACTTCAATGGGAAGAAATATCTGGAATGAGTCGACCTTCTTTAAAGCGGCACTTGTTGCACTTCTTTATTCCACTACCCCGTCAAAAATGATTGATGGCAGCAGCAGGTATTTCTCATTCTTTCCATATAACGAGACTGAAGTTGAAGATATTATTCACACCAGAAATTATTATGGTGACTTCATGCAAATGGCAGCGAATATGTGGGAGAGCATTCCTCTTGGTCAATATGCAAGAAGATGGGTAAATGTGTGTACTCCCCGTGTAACATCATTCATTCAGTCGGTAAACCAGACCGGTCGTGAGAGATCCTTCTCAAGTCTTCCCTTGGATTATTATGCACCGGGATTGGGTTATCTTTATTCAAGGACTTCATGGGATACAACAGCTACTGCAGTCCATATTCAGATGAAGATGGCTGAAGGTGTTGGCCATAACCATGTTGACTGGAGCCATTTTCAGATTTTCAGAAAAGGGCGCTGGCTTACAAAGGAGAGTTCCGGGTATGCAGTTGATATTACCGGAGTCGAGGGAAGTGCTTTAGATGTAGGCAGGCCGGATGGACACAATACAATATTTGCAGGGCCACCTTTGGGGCAGAGCATAGCACCGCTGGAAACCAGAGGGCTGGCACGTGGCTGGCAGAAGTCTCCAGCGGTTGTAAAGAGGCTGGAAAGAGGAGAAAACTTTTCTTTTGCAGCTGTAGACCTAAGCGACTGTTATAAGTCTGATAATTATGATCTGTTTGATAATAAATATGTTTCAAAAGTTGTCCGAGAATATCTGTTTATCAGACCTCTTGAGGTTCTGCTTGTAATGGATAGAGTTTTAGCAAGCAGTGAAAAGATGGCTGCTGCAGGAGTTGTAAAGAGTGCTCTCGTACACTTCCCGGTTAATCCGGTTCTTGTGGACTCCAATCATGTTCTAGCTGTGAACGGAGATCAGGCTTTGCAGTTGACAACATTGGTGCCTGCGAAACCGACATATAATGTCCAGAACGAAGGAACAAATGGACAATACAGGCTGCTGGTATCAACAAGCGGCAGTGCTCAGAGTTATCTTGTAAATATGTTTCATGCTAAAGATGCTTCAGGAACCAACATAACAAGCACCGTTGTTGACGAGGGGACATCTTATAGAATAAATATCTCTCATCCGGTAAATGGAAGTGCTGTGGTCGTTTTTCAGAAAGGCGATACGTCAATTGGCGGCAGCTTTGGTTATGCGCCTGGTAAAGCTCTGCCTGTTGCAAGCCCCCTTCTGCAAAGGGTACAGGGAATAACAGTTAATGACAGCGGACCGGCATGGGAAGCTCTATCGAGTAAAACAGAAACGGCAGCTTTGACTTCTAAAACAGTAATGCTGCAGGTGCGTCCTAATCCTGCCGGTGCAATTGTCAGTTTTACATTTACAGTAAGCACAATAACAAAAGCACGTCTTTCAGTTTATACAGCTGATGGCCGATTGGTTTCCGCTATTGCAGATAGAAAACTCTCTCCAGGGGTCCATTCATACAAATGGAATGCAAAGAATGCAGCAAAGGGTTTATATTTGGCAAGGTATGAAAATGGCAGTAGAAATGAATCTGTCCGTTTTATCGTTTACTAATTAACATGAGGATGAATAATGCTTAATCTGAAACAGTGGTTTATAAGAGAACATGTCGGCATTCTAAAATTTTCAAACATGTATGATATTCTTGATCCATCTTCGAAAAAGGTGATCGGTTTTGCTAAAGAGGAGGTTCCAGCGTGGAACCATCTCCTGCGGCTTATTGTAAGTAAGCAAATGCTGCCGACATCGGTCAGAATATCTGAAGGCGGGGATGAAAACAATCCTGGAAATCTGCTGTTTGAGATAAAAAGGGGATTTAATATCGGTTTCAGGACGAAAGTTGACATTCTAAATAGTAAAGGTGAAATTGTAGGCTATTTCCAGAAAGTAGTGCTTAGTCTTGGCGGAAAGTTCCTCGTCTTTAATGCATCGGGCACTCAGGTGGCCACTCTCGCCGGCGACTGGAAGGGATGGGATTTCCGTTTTACAGATTCTGCCGGAAAAGAACTTGGGCGCGTTTCAAAAGAGTGGTCTGGTTTGGGTAAAGAACTTTTTACAACAGCAGATAACTACATTGTATCCATTAACGAAGAAAATCCTGCATTAGCAATTCTTCTTCTGGCAGCAGGTCTTGCTATCGATACAATATTTAAAGAGAATTAGAAACAGCAGGCACATAATGCATGAATTGATAGAAAAGCTCAAACTGTCGCCGCACCCTGAAGGGGGCTTTTACCGGGAGACATACCGCTCTTCGCAGGAAGTTTTGTGGAATGGGCAGACTCTATCTGCAGGGACAGCTATTCTTTTCCTCCTTCTAAAGGGGCAGAAGAGCTGGTGTCATAAAATACCGCAGGATGAGATTTGGCATTTCTATGAAGGAGATCCTCTGGAATTGGTTTTCTTTAATGAAACTGATCTGAAATTTCACAATGTTAAATTGTCAAATGAATGCCGTACGTGTACCGTGCCCGGAGGTTGGTGGCAGGCGGCGAGGCCTTTGGGCGAATACAGTCTCATTGGTTGTACTGTCTCACCTGGCTTTGAGTTCAGATTATTTGAGTTGTTGTCGGCAGATGGTGAGAAACGTGAGTATTTCAGAACAGTGATGCCTGTTTTTGCTGTGTTTGAGGATAGTTCGCGTTAACGCTGCAATACAATTTTTCTTATTGTTGTTTTTTTTGCAGATTTTAATTTTAAAAAGTAAACTCCAGAAGCTGCTGGTAATCCATTGTTTTTTCTGCCATCCCACATTACGGAATGATTTGCATTGAATGAACGGATTAGCTGCCCATTTGCTGAGATAATTTCAATTGTGTATGAGTCATTATCCTGCAGGGAGTTTGTCACATTCTTAAGCTGTTCTTTAATGCCAAATTCGTCAGTACTTAAAGGATAAAACTCAAAAGCTCCAATATCTATCTTTCTACCGTTAGGGCGTGCGTTGCCGGCGAAATCTGTATTTACAGCAATGGTAGGATAGCCGGTATCAATACAAGGCGAAGCTGCCTTTAAGGTATAGTCATTGTTTAATAGAGGATTAGCCGGAATTGAATGTGAATCCTGTTTTGAAGCTGTTTTGTATAACTCCCACTCTGTTGCAAAATCATAATTAGTATTAATAATACGTGAAACAGCCCCCTCCGACTCATACCAGCAGTTGTTGTCTAGAATGACTTTCTCCAGTTCAAAGCTATTAAGCCATCGGGAGCCATAGTCTGACGTTTCGGAGAATATATTGTTGCGTATATAGACATCGTTTGACTTAGCTAGAAAACCCCAGCAGATGATATGCGTTCCGTTTGGATCCGGTCTTTGGGCATGTCCCCATCCGAAACCTGCATTAAGGCAGGTGTTGTTCTCAAAGTAAACATGGTGCATGTAAGATTTTAAGCCACGCGCCCATAGTTCGAAAGAAAATTCTGAATTCCTTATAATGTTATTCCTGAAAATGATATTGGATACTTCGTACCCGTTAGAATCAATGCCCTGTGCGGTAAGAGCGGCGTCATATATATGATTGAATGTGCATCGTTCAACAATATTATCGTGTGCTGCATTCCAGAACTCTATGCCGTTACCATATCGTACAAAGCCGTCTCCAAACCCTGGGAGGAATCCACCGCCGATATAAGAGATGTCAACATCCCGTACCGATATGTTTTGAGTGCTTCCGCCGCCTATAGCATGTGCTGAACCATAACGGAGGTCGAGATTTTCATATGTCACATAAGATTTTGCACCCTGACCAATAATATCTTTCGTTAAAGCTATTTCTATGTTTGAATAGTATAGAGCTGGATTTAAAGATGAAAAAAGTTTTACATTAAGATTATTAACATCATACCAATACTTGCCCTGAGAGTTGAGCGCTGCTTCATCTTTGGATTTTAATCCGCAAAGTGATTCGTTGTTGAATATAATGTTGCCAACATCATTCATAAGCAGCACTGGAGATTCAGTTAAAGATTTCATACTTAAAGAGTCAAGGTAGAGATCGCTGCTGTCAGGAATGACTCCTCCGAACATAAAATTTATTCTTGCTCCGCCTAGAGCAGATTCCCTGTTGTGCAGAATGACGCTAAAAGAATTCCATGTGGTATCGATACTGTATGTTTTCGGAACAGGAAGGGCGTACTGTGTATATGGAGCACCATTCTTGAATACGGCAATTGCACTTGACGGAAATGTAAATGGTTTTGTAGCTTTAGCTTTAAATGTAAGAATGTGCCACTCTGCTGATATTGCGTAATCAGCTGTCCATAATTGAATATCTGAAATATTTTGCCCGTTATCGGTGCATGCGAGTTTAAGTCCGGCAGGCGCGGAATAAAATGTGCCAGTCGCAGTTGTTCTTGATATTGATATGTTTGCTCCGGCAGAAGTATTGTGCCATTCATTCCAACTGTTGAGGTCTGTTGTAAAGTCCGGATTAATTAAAATTTCAGTAGTATCGGGAATTATATGTTGTTCCAGCTGCCATATGTTTTTGCTGATGTTTATCCAGTCTGTGCTTTTACTTTTATTCACAGAACCGAAAATCTTAGGCTTTTCACCGGTTCCATAGGCGCCATAAAGTGTGGCTTTGCCGGTAGAACCGCTTACAGGAATGAGGTTTCCTCTGAAAATATCACCTCTATTGAACAAAACAGTGTCACCGCCTGAAACAGCAGATGAATTTATTTTGAGTATTGTCTTCCATGCACTAAGAGGAGATTCTCCACTGTTGGAGTCTGAACCGACAACAGCATTAACATAATGTGTTTTAGCAAATGCTGGTGTTATTGCAATTATCAGTAAAAATAAAAATGTAATTGCTCTCATTGTCTTATAGTTATTTGTATCGTCTATCCCTTTTTGGAAAATCGGGCCGTGCGTGAGAACTGTGTTTTGGAGCAGGGGCTGTGTGCGGCGCGTCAACAGATGCTACCATAGAGGCGGCTACCTCTTTATTCTGAAATGCAACTCCGCAAAGATTTCTGACAAGTTTTTTAGCACCAGTTGTTACTACTTCGAAGTCGGTATAGTTGTCTGAGATCTTTATACGGCCGAGAAGCAGTTTTGGTCCGTGTGTTGCCCTGTTTATAAGGGAAATAAGGATTGGCGGAGTGATAGAGTCTTTTCGTCCAAGATTGATATGAACCATAGCCATTGCTGTATCGGGTGATACGTGGATATGTGAAGGAGCAGCTTCGCGTACCCGCTCACGGCTGCGGTCGTTGTCACGGCCGCGATCACGTGAATCTGTTCTGCTGTTGTTCCGTTTGTCAAATGAATTGGACTGATGGCTCTGAACATTAAGATCAGGGGTGTTTTTATACGCCTTTACAAGTTCTCCGAACTCGGGAGTCATAAGCCGTTTAACAAGATCTTCGCGTGATAGATTTTCAAAAGCGGTCATAATAGCCGGAAGATATGGAGCGAGCTCTTTGTCTGCTGTTTCCATATTGACCATTTTGTCTAGTATGATTTTGAGTTTGCTGTCGCAGACCTCTTTAGCTGTTGGTACCTTTTTGTGTTCAAACTTTTTCTTAACAATGCCTTCGAGGATTCTGATTTTGTAATGCTCACGGAGATTTGCAAGGACAATTGAGATACCCTCTTTGCCCGCTCTGCCTGTTCTGCCGCTGCGGTGAGTGTAAACATCGTAATCGTCAGGGAGGTCAAAGTTGACAACATGTGTAATGTCTGTAACGTCAATTCCGCGTGAGGCAACGTCTGTTGCAACAAGTATCTTAATCTGGCGCTGACGGAAACTCTTCATAACTCTGTCACGCTGATCCTGTGACAAATCACCGTGCAGTGCATCGGACTGGTAATGGTCTTCGTGCAGCAGTTCTGCTACTTCCTGTGTGTCAAGACGGGTCCGACAGAAGACGATTCCGTAGAATTCCGGTCTGGTATCTATTATGCGTCTGAGTGCTTGATATCGATCACGTGCATGTACTGTGTAGCACTCATGTGTAACCTGCTCAGCACCTGCATTTCGAGTGCCGACAGTAATCTCTTCCGGATCTCTCATATATTTACGTGCGATAGTGGCAACCTGTTTCGGCATAGTCGCCGAAAACAGCAGTTTGCGTGCTGTATCTGGTACCTCTTTAAGAATCGTTTCAAGCTCTTCCTGAAAGCCCATCGTGAGCATTTCGTCAGCTTCATCTAGAACTACTCTTGCTACTTTGTCCAGGTGTGCCGCACCGCGCCGGAGCAGGTCATTCATTCTGCCCGGTGTTGCTACGAGAATATGGATACCGTGATGGAGTGCATTCATCTGCACATTGATTGAAGAGCCGCCGTAAACGGGCAGTATTCTTAAGTGAGAGGCAAAATGGCTGAAAGATGCAAGGTCTTTCGCAATCTGGATGCAGAGTTCGCGGGTTGGGCATAATACTAAGGCCTGAACGACCTTTTTAGCTGGATCGGTAAGCTGAAGTAGCGGTAGGCCGAAAGCGGCTGTTTTTCCTGTGCCGGTCTGGGCGAGGGCTACCATATCGCGCTCACCTTTAAGAAGCATTGGAATTACCTTCGCCTGAATTGGTGTTGGCTCTTTAAAGCCAAGTTTTTCAATTCCTTTGAGCAGATCTGCATTAAGACCGGAGTCCTGAAATGTTGACATTTGTATTTGGTTCTTTCTTCCCGGCTTAAAACGGGCACTGGAATTTTCTTTTAAATATAAACTTTTTCAAGACTCTTTAGTTGTAATACCTTGCAAAGTATACTGTTAGGATTTGGTGCCGAAAATGGAACCTAAATTTCTGGACGCAATTGCAAGTTTTGAAACAGCTGTTTTCAGATTGCCAACTTCGCTGACAGAGCGGTGAGAAGCCTCTTTAGCGAGAGACAGCTGTTCCTGAGATGAGGTTAGAACTCTAGTGGAATCCTCACCTTTTTTTGTGATGTTTGTGAAAGAGGCAGACAGCTCATGCATATTGTTTGAGATTTCTCTTATCGATGAACTCTGCTGTTCAACAGAAGCAGCGATTGAATTGGCAATTTCATGAAACTGCTCAATAATTTCCGAAATGGTTTTAATTGAAGCTTGTGCCTCATTTACGCTTATCTGCATCCCGTCAATTTGTTCGGATACTTCCTGTGTTGCCCGGGTGGTCTGTTTTGAAAGTTCCTTAACTTCGTTTGCCACTACTGCAAACCCGCGTCCTGCTTCGCCGGCGCTTGCAGCTTCAATGGTAGCATTAAGAGCGAGCAGATTTGTCTGTGCAGCAATATCATCAATTACAGTGACAACTTTTCCAATTTGACTCGCACTTTCGTTTAGTCTGGCCATTATTTCCCGCATCGCTAAAGCCCGTTTATCAGCCTCTGATGCAATAGCAGCCTCTTTTTGACAGTTGGAGGCAACTTCTGATAATGAGTTGTTCATTTCACTTATCGAAAGGGATACACGCTCTGTGTTAGTACTCATTGAGACAGTTTCTATCTGCACTTGTGTTGCATGTTTCGTTGCTTCATCAGCATGTTCGGAGGCAATACAGGTGGCGTTATTCATGTCCTGTGTGTGTTTGACAAGAATTTCCATAAGACCGGCAATTTCGTGCTCAGATTTCAGCACTGGAATTGACAGCTCAGAAGTTTTTCTGACACACAGTTCCAACCGTTCTGCTAAAGTGTTGAAAGCTCTTGCCAATCTGCCTAGTTCATCTTTTCGTTCAGCAGTTTTAACCATCTGTTTGGTATCGTCGGAATGTGCTAGCTGTTCTAAAGCATCAACAGAATGGTTAAGATCTTTTAGGATCAGCATTTTCGCAACGAGATAATTGATTAATCCGAGCATTACTCCAGCACCAATACATGCTGTGAAAAAGGCTACCTTAAATCCAGCTTTGCAATCTACGAATAGCATTGCAAAGAAAGGGAATATTATTCCCATTATAATCCCGAAGCTCATAAATGAGATAAGAGATTTTTTCGATAAATTCATATTAGTCTAAACATATAACAAAGGCATCCCTTGCTTCAACGGAGATTAATTTGCATTTTGTGCGTGTGAATAATTCCAAAGAGACAGTTCGAATATTTGATGCTCACGCCCATTTGCAGGACCTAAGATTCGGTTCGGCGGCCATGGATGTTATACAAAGAGCCTCTGCAGCGGGTGTATCTAATATATCTTGCTGCGGAACAGGTGAAAATGATTGGTATATAGTAGCAGAAATTGCAAAGAAACATGAATGTATTACCCCATCGTTCGGCATTCATCCATGGTATGTTCACGAGAGATCAGAAAAATGGCAGAAAACATTGGCTGGTTATCTTGCAGAATTCCCATGCTCAGGAGTGGGAGAAGTTGGACTTGATGGAAGGAAGAACAGGGAACATTTGGCTGAACAACTTGAATGTTTAGATGCACAAATGGAAATAGCTGTATCGTTGAATCGTCCCATCTCCTTGCATTGCCTGGGCTGCTGGGAACCTTTGGTTGAACTCCTTCGAAAGTTTTCACGCCGGAATCTTAAGTTTATGGTTCACTCATATTCTGGTTCTGCAGAATTGGTTAAGATTATCTGCGGGCTTGGAGGTTATCTCTCTTTTTCTGCATCAATAACACACAGGAATCGTAAAAAAGCAATTTCAGCACTAACAGCAGTGCCATTGGATAGACTGCTCATTGAAAGTGATGCTCCCGATTTGCCGCCAGCCTCAACAGCACCGGATACAGTAAATGAGCCATCATTTATATTAGAGACGGTTAAAGCGGCTTCATTTTATCTAGACATATCGTTTGAAGAGCTTTGTAAAATCACATTTGATAATGGTCAGAGATTCTTTAAGGGGGAGTCATGAGCGGAAGGTTTGAACGGACAGAGCTGCTTCTTGGTACAGAAAATCTTGCAAAGCTCCGTAATGCCGAGGTGGTCGTTGCCGGCCTTGGCGCTGTAGGTTCTTATGCTGTCGAGGCTCTTGCCAGAGCCGGTGTTGGTGCAATACGTGTAATCGATTTTGATATCGTGCGCGAGACAAACATTAATCGCCAACTGTATGCTCTTACTTCCACTTTTGGTCAGTTTAAAGTGGAACTTGCTGAAAAAAGAATCA
Source organism: Fibrobacterota bacterium (assembly GCA_016788315.1). Taxonomy (GTDB): domain Bacteria; phylum Fibrobacterota; class OXYB2-FULL-49-7; order OXYB2-FULL-49-7; family JAEUSG01; genus JAEUSG01. Next base: position 21,550 of record JAEUSG010000095.1, read on the forward strand.
AAGAAATTAATCCTGACTGTAAAGTGACAATATCTAAAACATTTATTGATGCTGAAACAGCCCCTTTACTTTTAACGCCCAAACCGGATGCTCTGATTGACGCCATTGACAGCGTGTCATGTAAAACCGTGTTGTTAAAGACCGCATATGAAGCTGGAATTTTCACTGTATCTGCTATGGGAGCAGCGAGCCGGCTAGATTTCAGCCGCGTTAAGGCTGCGGATCTGTCAAAGACCGAAAGCTGCCCTCTTGCAAAGAGAATCCGACGTCGGTTGCGTGTTCACGGGATAACTACGGGTATACAATGCATCTTTTCTGATGAACCGGTTGATCCATGCTCAGTCAAAGAGCCGGGTGCAGAGAAAGATTTCTTTGAGCGTGGCCGCCGCAGGCGTATGCTCGGGTCGATATCATATATGACCGGACTATTTGGATTAGCTGCAGCAGGAGAAGTTATAAAAAGACTTACTGAAAATATCTAAATATCAACCTAATAAAGTATAGTGTTACGGCGAACATAATCAAAAGCCGCACTGTCAGACGAATCAGGTGAGGTTAGTCTTAGGGTAATACCGAAATCATTATGCAAAAAGC
>JAEUSG010000786.1 GCA_016788315.1 Fibrobacterota bacterium
CTGATAGCGGAAATAACAAGTATCTTGGTATGTGCGGTTTCCGGAGACTTACGGAGCATGTCACAAACTCTGAAACCATCAAAGTCCGGAAGCATTATATCGAGTATGATTAGATCCGGCTTGAAGTCTATTGCAACACCGGAGCTGAAACCTGTATAAGATTTTTTAATCTCATAGTTATCTTTTTCCAGTATACTGATATAAAGATCCATCGCGTCGATGTCATCTTCAACGATAAGAATTTTAAGCGCCTTTTTTTGTGCTACTGCATCTTCAAGATTGTTATTTTTGATGAAGCGCAGTAGTTCATCCCTTAGGATTCGTCTATGACCGCCTGGGGTTCTGTATCCGCTGAGTTTGCCGGTGTTCATCCAGTGAATGACTGTATTTGTAAAGACATTGAGGTATTTTGCTGCCTCATGTGTCGTAAGAACTGGTTTTTCCGGTAATGTTATCATGTGCTTTTGATTTAGTTATTGTAGTCTTTGTAGGTTATAAGTATAAATTTAATGAGCCAGACGGTAAAAAGCAAGAAAAATGATTAAAAATTCTACAATAGATCAACTGCCTATTTACGATGTTGCAGAAGATTTTATAAAAAAGTTCTCCGAAAATAACCGGATTGTTCTAAAAGCACCAACTGGCAGCGGTAAATCGACGCAAATTCCGCAAATCATCCTGAAAAACTTCAAGACAGAGGGGAAAATTCTTGTTTTGGAACCGAGGCGAATTGCAGCAAGAATGGTTGCACATAGAGTCGCGAAAGAATTGGGACAGAATCTTGGTGAAGAAATAGGCTTCATAACCAGATATGAGCAGGCCGTGTCATCGGCAACAAAAGTGTTCTTTATCACTGAAGGTATTCTGCCAAGAAGACTTCTGTCCGATTCACTTCTGGGTGATGTATCCGTTGTAATATTTGATGAGTTCCATGAAAGAAGCTTAACAACCGACCTGGGACTTGCTCTGATAAAGAGAATACAGGATAATGAGAGACCGGAGTTAAATGTTGTGGTAATGTCTGCAACTCTTGATACCGGCCCATTGTCGGAATTTCTTACCGGTGCATCAATTGTTGAATCGATGGGTTCCATGTATCCTGTAGATGTAAGATATTCTTCTGTTTCGAGAGATAATCCTCCGTGGGAGAGCGCTCTCTCTGGCGTCAGGACACTCCTTAGAGAAACTGATGCTGGGGACATTCTTGTTTTTCAGCCCGGCGCTTTTGAAATACGGAAGACTGTTGACACTATAAGGAATGCAAATCTAAACCAAAGGTTGACAGTGTTGCCTTTATATGGAGATTTGCCGTTTGAACAACAGCAGAAAGCGTTGTCAGCAACAGATGACCGAAAAATAATTGTGGCTACAAATATCGCAGAAACCTCTCTCACTATTCCAGGTGTGCGGCACGTTGTTGACACAGGTCTTGCACGAATAAACAGATATGATAACGGCAAAGGTTTCAACCTATTGTATACAGAAAGTATTAGTCAGGCTTCAGCGGATCAGCGTGCAGGACGCGCAGGAAGAGAGGCTCCTGGAATCTGTATTCGACTATGGAGTGCAGCTTCACATTCTGAGCGGGCAAGAAACAGCGAAGCTGAAGTTGGGCGAGTGGATCTCGCTGAATCAGCATTGAATCTGCACATGCTTGGAGTGCCGGATATTTCACTTTTCGGTTGGTACGAAAAGCCTCCTCAATCATCAATTAAATCAGCTGAAGAGCTACTTTCAAAGCTTGGTGCAATAAATGTTGATGGAACAGTAACTGATAAAGGTGCTTTACTTTCAAAAATTCCGGCACATCCCAGACTTTCTGTTCTAATGCTGGAGGCTGCAAGGAATGGTGTAACTGAAAAGGGGACTCTAGCTGTAGCTTTGTTAACAGAACGCACTCCGTTTGTTGGGAAGGCAGATATTTATGACGCCTCTGATTTGAAGGAGTCAGGTTCTGATTTTGAATTGTATGAAAAGCTCCTTATAAGGGCGGCAGAATCAGATTTTTCGCCGCAGGTATGCAACAGACTGGGTATTAATGCAGGAGCGGCCAGACAGGTACTGCGAACTCAAAACTACTATGCCAATGTTATTGAGCGGTTTAAAGTAGAAAGCCGTTCGATGACGGACGAATCGGAAGGATTATCGAAAGCAGTTTTAGCAGCATATCCAGATCGACTGGCAAGATTCAGAGATAATGGTACATTACAATATGTATTTGAAGGTGGTAAGAGCGGTGAATTGGCCCCTTCAAGTGCTGCAAGAGGAGCAACTCTCTTAGTAGCCGGTGATGTGCGGGAAATGCGCTTTCGCGGGCAGAATTCGGTAAAAACTATTTTGTCAATGGCATGTGCAGTTACTGAAGAGTGGTTGCTTGAACTCTTTCCTGATAATTGGGAGTCTGCGGTTAAAACAGAATGGCACAATGAACGGATGGCGGTTGAAAGACGAACTCAAACCTATTGTCTTGGTGTATTAATTGAGGATAAGCTGACAGGTGAACCGGATCCTGAAGCGGCGGCACAATTACTCGCTTCCATTATCTGTGAACGTAATCTGAAACTTGATGGCTGGGACGATGAAACTGAGAAACTGATAGAGAGGGTCTCTTTCGCAAGAGAACTTATGCCTGATTCAGATTTTCCGGATTGGTCGATAGATAACAGACGCAGCGTTGTTGAACTTCTTTGTCAGAATGAAAAGAAATATTCAGCTGTTAGAAGCAAGGAGATCGCACCCTTTCTGAAGGGAATTCTTGGTAACAGCAATACTAATCTTGACAAAATTGCTCCCCCTTTTATTTCAATGCCTAATAACAGGAAAATGGTGATAAGATATGAAAAAGGTAAGCCGCCATGCGGCCGTGCAAGGATACAGGACATATATGATCTCCGAGAATTACCGATTGTAGGAAACGGTAAGGTTAAAATGATCATCGAAATTCTAGCACCCAATCAAAGAGCGGTTCAGGTAACAGATGACCTTTCTGGTTTCTGGAAAAACCATTATCCTGAGCTTAAAAAGACCCTTTCACGCCGTTATCCACGGCATGAATGGAGATAATTAACAATTATGCTTGAATTAAATAACTCCAGTAATCTATATTCATCGACTATTTAAACTATTTGAGGGTTAAATTTATGTATTCCATCGTTGAAACATGCGGTAAACAGGTTAAGGTTTCTGCCGGAAACCGTTTAAAGGTCTCTGCACTTGAAGGTGACAGCGGAACGGTTGTGACGCTCGATAAAGTTCTTCTTTTCGCAGATGGCGAAGAGATAATTATCGGCAAACCATATGTGTCTGGCGCAGTAGTTAAGGCACAGATTATCAATCAGGGCAAAGGCGATAAGATCTTTGTTTTTAAGAAAAGACGCCGTAAGGACTATGATAAAAAGGTAGGTCATCGTCAGGTCGAGACCGAAATTTGCATAACCGAAGTCTCCTGCGGCTCTAAAAAAGAGAGCTATGAGGTTCGTGCACCTAAAGCAGCAGCTGCTCCTGTAGCTCCTGCACCGGTTGTTGAAGAACCGAAAAAGGCTGAAAAACCAAAAACTGCTAAACCGCGCACGACAAAAGCAAAAGCGGCAAAGTAAGGAGATTATACAATGGCACATAAAAAAGGTGTAGGAAGCAGCCGTAACGGTCGCGACAGTAATCCTCAATATCTGGGAGCCAAAGCTTTCGGTGGCGAGACTGTTCATGCAGGTACAATCATCGTGCGTCAGCGCGGTACACGTATCCATCCAGGGCTAAACGTTGGTAAGGGCAAGGATGATACACTGTTTGCAACAGCTAATGGTGTAGTAAAGTTTGAGCGTATGGGCAAAACCGGTAAAAGGGTCAGAATAGTACCAGCATAAAACGCTTTTTGTTTTAATTGATTCGGATTATTTTAAGGGGGTCTGTAAAGACTCCCTTTTTACATTAATGCAGAGGATTTGTATGGAAAATATGTTTGCCCCATGGCGATCCGCTTATCTTGATAACTTTGAAAAAGAAACCGTTGGCTGCGTCTTCTGTGAAAGACCGAAACTTAATAAAGATAGGGAATACGGCATTCTGTATAGAGGTAAGACTGTTTTTGTGATCACAAATAAGTATCCATACAATTCGGGCCATTTAATGGCAATTCCATACAGGCATGTTTCAGATCCTCTCGAATTGACGGAGGAGGAGCATTCTGAAATGTGGAAAACAATTATGGTTTGCAAAAGGGCAATTGAAAAAGCCTATCATCCACATGGATATAATATTGGGATGAATATTGGCCGTCCGGCTGGTGCAGGTATAGATGCCCACTGTCATCTACACATAGTTCCACGCTGGAATGGGGATACTAATTTTATGCCGGTAATACACGGAACGAAGGTTCTGTCTGAAGGGCTGCTTCAGACTTATGACAAGCTGCAGCCCTTCTTCGAGATTATTTAACTGAGAGTTTTACTGTTCCGGAGGTCATTCCCGTAACAGTTATTTTTAGACCGCTTGTTGTTGTCTGTCCATCCATTGACTCTGCAAATGATTCGCTGCTTCCCTTGAAGAGAATGTCCAGTTCAAGAATTGCACTTTTCTCATTCCAGTTTCGCTGTGTCACTTTTACTACGTTGCCGGTTAACCCCTGAAGGTGGGAGAGAAGAGCCTTTCTCTTGGCAAATGCATCAACTCCGGTTACAACAACTTTGAGCTCCTGACCGTTGTTTGCCATATCCTGCCAATGGCCGACAATTTTTTCAAACAGCTCTTTGTCCATGAGTTTATCAGCTGCTGCTTTAAGTGCATTGGCAATAGCAGTTTCCTCTGAGATATGAGGTTTGGCAGAATGAGCAGTTTTTGCTGCAATCATTTTACTGTTTTGACAATTGATTGCCTGGACAGTAATGGTGCCTTGTCCAGATTTCATATTCCCAAGCATTGCATTTGGAGCACCAATATCTCCAACCGCTTTTCCTACAAGAATGACTTCAGCGCCATTGTCACGACCAAGTTTAGCGGCAGCAACAGCATCGCCGGAGGCAGCTTTTGCAATGTCTTCGTCGTTATTGCTTTGCGCTGCCATTGTCTGTGCAGGGTCAATAACGTTGAACTCTTTTGATATCAGATAATCCAGAATTGCTGTAGAGGCAGCAGTGTATGCTGGTTTTGTTTCGCCTTTACGTGTTTCCTGCATAAGAACCATAACGCGTGGTTTATCCATTGATTCCAAAAGTATCTTAAGCGCCGCCAGATCAGAGCGGATATCTACTAGCGAAACTTCAGCCTTTATCTTTACCTCAAAGAGGTTGTCCGCTGTTTTCCCTTTGGAAATGATCTCATACTTCTTTACCGAACCCATGGTTCTCGTAATAACAACATCTTTCTGAACCATGAAATTTCTTACTTCAGTTTCAGATGTTATTGTAACGCCAATTCCCTTTTCAATAGCATCACGCTTTGCCTGCGTTAACGCGTCGTTTTCTGTTGCTGAGAGACCGTAGCCTTCGACTGATTTTATATCAGCTTGCTGAGTCTGTGCAAAAAGAAAGGCGCAAATGCTAAGAACTAGAAAGATAGTTCTCATTTCTTAAGCTCCTTTAAGGCTCTGATGGCGAGAAGAGCTTCTGCACCGGAAACACTTTTCTTGGCATCAAACTCGCTGCTGATGTTTGCGTTCATAATGTTTTTGTCAACCATGTTGCAGATTGCGTTGTAGTATGGTGCGCCCGGATTTACATCAGGGAAGCGGGATGTTGTTGCCCCGACATGTTTTGTTGCCAGTGACTCATCGCGCAGAATGGCAATCAGTGCATCTTCAAGCATGAATGCATATTCGCCGCGTGTAATAAGTTCATCCGGCTTGAATGTGTGGTTTGCGTATGGCTCAAGTCCGCGAACCTGAAGATTGACAATCTCTTCAATAAAGTTTTTGGCCCAGTGACCTGATACGTCTGTCATTGCAGCGAGTTTTACAACAGAATCGCCGGCAAGTGTACGCGAATCTTCGGGAGCTTTAAAGCCGACATCGTAATTTTTCGGACGCTTTTTCTCTATAAGGCGCGCCAGATCAAGTTCACTGATAAATAGTGCAGCAACATCGGCACGTGAAATCTTGTCTATAAGAGCTATCTTCATTCCGATCTTTGAGCCTGGTGCAGCTCTTTCGATATCCTGCATGATTTTCCATTCTCTGTCAGCTTCGGCTGTAAATGCACCATTCATATCGAGAACTTTTCTGAATTGATCAGCCGCATCGCGGAAACGATGTGCATATTTCAGCGTCCAGCCTTTTCGGTAATAGGCTTCTGCGTTGGTTTTGTCAAGTTTCTCGATTACTTTGTCGTATTGCTCAATAGCATCCTCTACCCAATCTTTATCGTTGTCAACCATATGTTCCATAGTAATAACCATACCGTTTGAAATCCATGCGGCAGGTAGTTTGCTGTTCAGATCTTTTGCTT
>JAEUSG010000813.1 GCA_016788315.1 Fibrobacterota bacterium
TACACTGGCCTGTCAATTACAGATCCTTTAAAAACAATCAATCGCGCCTACAAACTGATTCAGGACGATATTCTTGCTGCCAACAGCAATGTTTCCCCGGCAACAGCTAAAGCGCCATATGTAATCAGCATTATGTCCGCGCAAAATGATTTTGGTCTTGTTACCTTGGATTATCTGACTACTGACGGGAAAACTGTGAACTTTTCCATTGCGAATAACCTCACAATACAGTCGTATGAACAGGCTTATGATAAGAGAGCCGTTATTTATACTGCTGGCACTTCGGTTAATTTGTTTAACATTAAAGTGAGTAATGTAAAATTTGATGGTATAAAGTTTTTTGGTGGTCCCAGTGTCACGTGTGCAATTGTATCCGGTGTTTCTTATTCCTATAATATCGCAGCTGTAAATTGTGTATTTGCTTTTGAAGTTTTGTATAATGGAATCAATTGTAAAATAAGCTCAACGGCAATCGATGGTAAAAATGGTTCTGGATTTCTTCTCGATGGTATAACCGTTCAAAACTCCATATTCATTGGCCCATCTGCTAAAACAGGTACAGCGATTACATTTGGTAATGGTGCGTTGAATCTTGCAAATAACATATTCTACCGTTTAGGTACCGTTGTAAAAGTTACAGATCGTATGGATGCGGTTCAATCTGATATACGTAATAGCATCTTTTTGAGTTGTACCAAGGGGCTCGATCTGGCAGCACCGGCTGCAGGAATTTTCACTGTCTATAATTCTCTTTCCTTTAATTACGGTACAGCAGGCCCATTTGCCGTTACTAATGCCTCTGTAACTCTCACTTATCGTGATACTTTGTTGCGGGATCCAAAACTTGTCGACGCTGATCCGCTTTCAATTACAGTTGGCACGCTTGCTAGCGGTACACCATGTGTGGATATGGGGTTGAATGGCACTATAGTACCATCTACCGATTTTAACGCAGCTGTTCGTCAGGATCCCGATATTGGACCAATTGAGGTTACAGGCGTTACTCCAAGCGGTGCTCCTGCTGTTATATTTGTCAATCCAGATTATACCGGCACACCAACGAATGGTCAACAAACAACCCCATATAGGAGCTTGCAGGCTGCGTATGATGCCATCCCTGGAGGCATTGCGACAAAACCATATATTATCAGTTTGGTAAAAGGGGCAAGTGCTTCATATAGTACAGGTCTTGTTATGACCGATCTCAAGAACTTTACGCCGGAAAACACACTCACTATTCGATCGTTTGATATGAATAACCGGGTTACTTTGCGAATGGCCGGGACAATTATTAATCTGTTGTATACTAAGAATGTTATTATTGATGGTGTGTGTTTTGAAGGCTCTACAGCAGCACTTAATCGTGGTGTGGTTGGCGGTTACAATGCAACACTTGGAAGAGCTGAAAATGTTACAATTAGAAAATGTCGATTCACAAGTGTGTATTCATCTGCGCGCTTGCAGCCAATTAGCGGATTAGGCGACGGTTTGCTCGTAGAAAATTCTATTTTTGTTATGGATTATGGTGCCCTGACCACTCTCGATGCCGCTTACCCTGCAATTGAACAGGGGACTAATGGTGGGTCGAAGTATAAAATTTATAACAATACCGCATTGAATGACTGGAGCTGTTTTGTTAAGATGACAACAAATGTCAGTGTTGAATGCGCGAATAATCTCATTGTGGGTTCGCTTTCACTTGGAACGGTTAAGGCTGGTACAACTCTTTTTGCACTTAATGCAAATAATTACTGTTATAGACTTGCATACGATGCCGCAGGTATTATACTTGGAATGGTTGCTGATCCGCTTATCGTTATGACTCCAACAGCCTTTGATTTTGCAACACCTCAATATGGTAGTCCGCTTCTTAATGCCGGATACACTTCATATGGTTTGCCAAGGGATGATTATTATGACCGTTTTGACGGTGAAGGAAAGCGTGATGTTGGC
>JAEUSG010000819.1 GCA_016788315.1 Fibrobacterota bacterium
ATTCCTCAGACAAAACTTCGTAATGCCATTTATGAAGCAGCTAAACCGGTAACAGAGGAATGTCATCAAACCGAAACAGAGTATGATAAGTATCTCAAAGCTCAGCAAAAAAAGCGGAAAGTTTTAATTATCGTTGCTGCCGCTGTTGTAGCTTGTGCCGTTCTGCTTTATGGTTTGAAAGTAATTTGATATTTTCGTTGAAAGAAGTGATTGGATATTGTATATTCCTATAAAATGAATAGGAAATATTGAAAAGAGGGTGTAATGAAGATTTCTACAAAGGGCCGGTATGCGTTAAGAGCGATGATCTCCATCGCACAAAATGGCGGAGCAGGAAATGTAAAGGCGATATCCGAGGAACAGGGATTGTCTGCAAAATATCTCGAAGCGCTCTTTTCAAAACTATCACGAAACAATATTGTTAAAGGTAAAAGAGGGCCATCTGGAGGTTATGTACTGGCTACCCCCGCAAAAGATATAAGCTGTTATGACATCCTGAATGCAATGGGAGATGAACTTGTCATAGTTGACTGTCTGAAGGATGTAGGTCACAGATGCAAAAGAAAGGCAAGTTGTCCGACACGTCCACTTTGGCTTAAACTTGATGAAACCGTAACGAAATTTCTTAAGAGTGTCTCACTTGCAGACATGGCGAATGGCAAAGTATGGGAGTAGATAAAAAACTTGAAAGACTTCATGCAATATTGCGGGGCATGCAGCGTGTTGCCATAGCTTTTTCCGGTGGCGTTGACAGCGTTTTTCTTGCGAGAGCGGCTGTTGATGTGCTGGGTACGGAAAATGTCGGAGTCTTTACTGCTGTCTCAGCTTCGTACCCTGCCCGGGAACGTGAAGAAAGTGAAAGACTAGCTTCCAGCTTCGGAGTTAAGCAGTATTTCTTTGAAACACGTGAAACTGATTCTCCGCTTTTCGCCAAGAATCCGGTTGACCGCTGTTATCACTGCAAACTTGAACTTTATCGCAAATTAACAATTATCGCAGAGACAAAAGGCTTCGCTAATATACTAGACGGCTCAAATATCGATGATATATCAGATTACAGACCGGGCTTGAAGGCGCTTGAAGAGCTGAAAATACGCTCTCCACTCAAAGAGGCTGGATTAACAAAAGAGGAAATACGCCTTCTGTCGAAAAAACTTGGTCTTCCAACTTGGAACAAGCAGGCTTTTGCATGTCTCTCTTCCCGCTTTCAATATGGCGATTCGATAACACCTGAGAAGCTGAAAAAAGTGGAAATTGCCGAAGAATACCTGCGCGATGCAGGATTCGCCCATTTCCGAGTTCGCGACCACGGTAACCTTGTCCGTATAGAAACCGGAGAGAAGGAAATAGATCTCTTTTTCGATAAGCCATTCAGAAAACGGCTTGTCGAAAAGCTTAAATCACTCGGCTATAATTTTATCTCGCTTGATCTCGAGGGTTACCGCACCGGGAGCATGAATGAAGCTCTCAAACAGTAAACGGATATTTTCAGGTTTCGCTGATAAGGCGCTGAAAAAAGGTACAATTTCTGACAGCGAAGCCCTCCTTGCGCTTAATGCAAAGGGCGCTGATATTGTGGATCTTTTCGCCGAAGCCGTCCGTGTGAGGGAAGTTGTTTCCGGCAGTAAAATTAAGCTCTGTTCAATTATTAATATCAAATCGGGCAGATGCAGTGAAGATTGCACCTTCTGCGCACAATCTGCCAGATATTCAACGGATGCTCCTGTCCATTCACTTGTAGATCACTCTGAAATGGCAGAGATGGCATCCAAAATGAAAGAGTGGAAGAGCAGGCTGGGTATCGTCTCTTCAGGTAAAGGTGTTTTGAAAGGGGATTCTGCAGAATTTCAGAAAATACTTCAGTCTATCAGACATCTTGTAAAAAAAGGGCCGGTACATGCCTCGCTGGGTTTACTGTCTGACGAAACAGCCAGGCTGCTCAAAGATGCCGGTGTTGAAATGTATCATCACAACATTGAAACAGCCCCATCATTTTTCAAAAAGATTTGTCGCACCCATACGTTTGCCGACCGTGTTCACACCGTCAAAGTAGCTAAAGAGGCTGGTATGGAAGTCTGCTGCGGAGGTATTCTTGGGCTTGGTGAAACTTTAAAGCAGCGTGTAGAAATGGCCCGTGCTATTCATAATCTGAATGTTGATGCAATACCGCTGAATTTTCTTAATCCGATACCAGGAACACCTCTCGGTAATCGTAAACCGATGCTGCCGCTTGAAGCTCTTAAAATTGTCGCAATGTTCAGACTTGTGAATCCCAAAAAAGAGGTAAAGGTGTGCGGAGGCCGCGAAACAGTTCTTGGCGATCTACAGGGAATGCTCTTCTTTGCCGGCGCGTCAGGAATGATGGTTGGCGGGTACCTTACAACACGCGGCCGCAGCGTTGAGGCAGACCACAGAATGGTTTCCGACTGTGGTCTGACAGCAGTTAAATGAAAATCTTTGCAGCTATGAGTGGCGGGGTAGATTCCTCTGTCGCTGCAGCCCTTTTAGCAAAAGAGGGACATGATGTTACCGGTGTAACTATGCGTCTTTATGATGGCGGCGGCGGTGCCTCATCACTCAAGAGCTGCTGCGGATTCGGACCTGCTTTTGATGCTCAGCGTGTAGCCGAAAAGATAGGCATCCGCCACATGATTCTTGATTATCGTAAACACTTCAGAAATGGTGTGATAGATCCCTTTGCAGAACATTATTCAGCTGGAAAAACACCAAACCCCTGTATTCTATGCAATACGGTTTTAAAATTCGGTACACTACTCGAAACTGCAATTCAACTCGGTTTTGATGCTGTTGCAACGGGGCATTACGCCAGAATTGTGAATGGTGCACTGCTAACCGGCGTAGATGGAAATAAAGATCAAAGCTACTTTTTATATGGTCTTGGCCAGAATAATATGAGCAGAGTGCTTTTCCCAGTAGGCGATAAAGTGAAGCCTGATATCCGTGCAATTGCAAAAGAGATGGATCTTCCTGTTCACGATAAACAGGAGAGTCAGGATATCTGCTTTATTCCGAATGGACAGTATCGTGACTTTTTGGAAAATCGTGGTATAAAAGGGGTCAAAGGTTTTATGTTTAATACTTCCGGCGAAATTGTCGGGGAGCATGAAGGTTTGCATAGGTACACTGTGGGGCAGCGTAAAGGGCTTGGCCCTCTGGGCGAAAGAACCTATGTAATCAGGCTTGAGCCTGAAAGAAATGCCCTGATTGTTGGTACAAAGGAAGAACTTCTTTGCAATGGCGTTGTGGTATCGCAGCCTCATTTTTGCAGGCTGGTTCCAGGTGCAGGCAGCAATACAAAGGTTCGCTTAAGATACAGGGCGCCTTTAATTGACGCAACAATAGAAGAGCTAAACGCAGAAACAATGACTCTTCGCTTCGCAAGCCCTTCTGAAGCAGCAGCGTCGGGGCAGTCTGCAGTTCTTTATAACGGAGATGAGGTTGTAGGCGGCGGAATAATTTTGAGGATGTTGTAAAAATGGATGAAGCATTAGTTAAAGAAATAGCCATATTAAAGAAACAGCATAATGCTGTTATCTTAGCGCATAATTATGAGTCAGATGAAATTCAGGCAATTGCTGATTATACAGGCGACTCGCTTGGTTTGTCAAGAACTGCCGCCAAAACAGATGCTGATGTCATTGTTTTCTGCGGGGTCTTTTTTATGGCTGAAACTGCAAAAATACTCAGTCCCCAAAAAAAAGTTCTGCTGCCCGATCTTAATGCCGGTTGTCCTATGGCTGATATGATAACTGCAGAAAAGTTAAGGGCTTTCAAAGCGGCAAATCCCGGCAGGACAGTTATTTGCTATGTTAATTCAACAGCTGAAGTAAAGGCAGAGAGCGATATCTGCTGTACCTCTGCAAATGCCATCGATTTGGTAAAAGCGCTTCCTGTTGACGAAAAAATATTGTTTGTGCCAGATATGCATCTTGGCAGGTTTGTTGCAGAAAAAACAGGAAGGGATATCATTTGCTGGAAGGGTTTTTGTCCTACCCATATGAAAATTACCGCCGATGTCGTCCGAAGTGCCAGACAGCGCCATCCTCTTGCAATTGTACTCATTCACCCTGAGTGTATGTGGGAGGCTGTTCAGGAAGCAGATGAGGCTCTTTCAACCGGGCAGATGCTTGCTTTTGTGAAGAAGTCTGAGGCGAAGGAGTTTGTTATAGCAACAGAGAAAGGTATTTTATATCAGCTGCGGAAAGACAACCCCGGTAAAGAATTTTATATGGCCTCGCCGGATATTGTATGTCCAAACATGAAAAAAATTAACCTCTTGAAAGTGCGTGATGCCCTGCTTAAAATGCAGTATGAGGTTACGGTTGACCGTGTGCTTGCTGTTAAGGCGAAGCAGGCAATTGATAGAATGTTATAAATGAATGGAGTTTGCTAAATGGATAAAAAAGACTGGAAACATAAAAAACTTGAGTCATTAACTAAAACACTTGTAAAGTCATATGATAAACAGAAGGGAATAAATCAGATTGATGGACTCAATCTTCCCAATTCAGATCATGTTTATGAGATAATACACGATTTCTTTAAAATTATCTTTCCCGGATTTATTGGCAGAGAGTCAATTACAAGTTCTGGGGTTTCATACTACGTAGGCACCATTCTAGAAGGGCTCTTCGATAAGCTCTATTACCAGGTAAACAGGGCACTCGAATACCGATGCCCGAATAAGACTGTAAAGGCCTGCAAAACCTGCGACTGCAGTTCAAGGGCGTATGGTATCACTGTGGATGTGCTCGAAAAAATTCCGCATATACGCGGGCTCCTCCGTGAAGATGTCAAGGCGGCCTTTGACGGTGATCCTGCAGCTCAATCTTTTGATGAGATTATTGTGAGTTATCCCTATGTAAAAGCTATCACTGTGCACCGTATCGCTCATCTGCTTTACAAACAGAATGTGCCGATGATTCCGCGTATCATGGCAGAGTGGGCGCATAAGGAAACAGGTATTGATATCCATCCAGGTGCAAACATTGGCCATGCCTTTTTTATTGACCATGGAACCGGTGTTGTTATCGGTGAAACTACAACCATAGGCAACAATGTGAAACTTTATCATGGCGTTACCTTAGGTGCACGTTCCACTGCTGATGTTGAAGAGCTGCGCGGAGCCAAGCGCCATCCGACAATTGAAGCTTTTGTCACCATTTATCCAAATGCCACAATTCTGGGCGGAGATACTGTTATCGGTAAAGGGGCAACTATCGGTGGTAATACGTGGATAACCTCTTCTGTAAAGCCAGGCACGGTTGTAGTGAATCCAAAGCCGGATCTGATTGTAAAAGAGAAAAGAAAGTAGAGAAGTATATTAATGGAAAAACCACGCATATATCTTGACAATAATGCAACAACAGTTGTTGCACCGGAAGTTAAGGAGGCGATGCTTCCTTTTCTCACAGAGCTTTACGGTAATCCCAGCAGTCTCCACCGATATGGCGCTGAAACTCGTGTTCATATCGCTGAAGCTTATGACCACATATACAGATTAATAGAGGCCAGAGATGAGGACAGCATCATAATCAACTCATGCGGAACTGAAGGCAATAACACTGTTCTTCAAGGTGTCTATCATACTCTGATCCGGAACGGCAATAAGCGGGAGATAATCACTACAAATATTGAGCATCCATCGATAAATACCTGTCTGACCCATCTTGCTGAACTGGGTGTTGAGGTGAAGTATCTTCCTGTAAACAAGGATGGATACCTAGAACTTGAAACGCTTGCCGCTGCAATTTCTGACAAAACCGCCCTTGTTTCCGTTATGTGGGCAAATAATGAAACCGGGGTTATCAATCCGATTGAGGAAATAGCTGCTTTGTGTCATAAAAAGGGCGTTCTGTTCCATACTGATGCGACCCAGGCTATGGCCAAGCTGCCGGTTTCGGTAAAAAGCAGAAATATTGATTTTTTGACCTATTCCGGGCACAAGTTCCATGCACCAAAAGGGGTTGGAGCTCTTTACATAAAGGCCGGTATAAAACTTCCTCCGCTATTATACGGAGGAGAACAGATGGGTGGTTTACGCGGCGGAACTCATAATATGCCTGGTATTGCTGCTCTGGGTGCAGCCTGTAAAATTGCAGTATCCGGTATACAGATAGAACTCACGCACGTAAAAGCTCTCCGAGATCGGTTTGAAACAGATATACTCGAATCTATACCGGATGTGATTATAAACGGTAAAGGAGCTCCAAGAACCCCGAACACGTGTAACATTATCTTTAAGGGGGTTGAGGGTGAGGCTGTCTTGTGGGATCTTAACGAAGAGGGTATTGCCGCATCAACCGGCTCTGCCTGCGCTTCCGGCGATGAGCGCGCTTCATACGTTCTCTCAGCCATGAAGCTTCCTCCTGAACTAACACACTCCGCAATCCGTTTTTCACTATCACGTTATACAACAGCGCAGGAAATAGAACGTGCGCTGGATGTTATTCGGAAGACTGTTAGAAGATTACGCAGTATATCAACTTCATACAAATAAGGACATACAATGGGAAAAGAATCACTTATAGGTAAAGGGCTTTGGGATAGTTATTCAGAAAAAGTCCGCAAAAGAATGAATAATCCAACCCATTTCGGGTCATTTACAGAAAAAGATGCATCGCTTAGAAATCTTAAACTGGTTGATGTGCTGCATGGCAGCGAAGCATGCGGTGATGCTGTAGAACTTTTTCTTCTAGTTGAAGAGAATACAGGAAAGATTACCGATGCTAAATTCAAGTCCTACGGCTGCGGAACGGCCATAGCTGCGGCTGATATCATGACAGAACTTTGCATCGGCAAGACAGTTGATGAGGCAATTAAAATCACAAATCTTGATGTTGAAGCTGCTTTGCGCGATAACCCCGACGTCCCAGCAGTTCCAGGTCAAAAAATGCATTGCAGCGTTATGGCATACGACGTAATTAAAAAAGCCGTTGCCAGCTACAAAGGCGTCGATATAAAAACATACGAAGAGGCCGAAATTGTATGCCACTGCGGAAGAATAACCAGGAAAACCATTGAGGATGCAATACGCGCAAAAGGACTTACAACAGTTGAGCAGATAATGGAAGAGACAGGTGCCGGTTCATATTGCGGATCCTGCATCAAGCCAGGCGGTCACGAGCCGAAAAATGTTTATTTGACAGATATACTTGAAGAAATTTTAAAACCTGTAAAGAGCGAAAAATCAGGCCCTGCAGCCGAAAAGAAATTTGAATCTATGACCGTACCGCAAAAGCTTAAAGCCCTCGAGAAAGTTCTTGATGAGGCTGTACGCCCCAGTCTGGCTGCAGATTCAGGCGGCGTTGAAATAATGGATATAGATGGTGATACCGTCTTTATTCAGTACCTTGGAGCGTGTGCCGGGTGTGCAAGTTCGGGTCGCGGAACCCTTGATTTTATACAGGCAACGCTGCGCGACAGACTTTCCGCATCAATTATAGTTTCACCTTACCGCGACTAAAAAGCGATAAGTTATATGGCAAGGCTCTTAACATTTATTATTACTCTGCTAATATGCAGAGACGTAATGAATGCTGAGCCTTTGCTGTTATGGAATGGAACTACGTCAACGTATATTCCTTGGTCTAAAAGTGGTTACGATAATGAAAGGTTTTTTTCTTCTGGCCGTTCAACCGCACTAGGAGGGGATGAGGGGTTTATTTACGAATGCAGAAACGATTATCCCTTATCTATGGAGGCAAGGGGCCCTTTCTACAAAAGCACCTGGTTACGCTTTGCTATAAGGATAGATGATTGGCAATTTAGAGATATCCCGGCGGAATCAACTTTTGTAAAAGATTTTCTGAATATTTCTTTCAGCGAACCTGTAAAAGGTGAGCAGCCTGCATACTTCATCCGCTCCATGATTTTCTCTGCTGGTAAACGTTTGTATGTGAATTATAGACTGAAATATCAAAATTCGCCTCTAAAATACAGAGATATTACCTATCCCATAGGTTTAGGTAAAAACAATCTATTGGAGTTGAACTTTAGAGACGAAGGAGTCGATACATTATCTGTAACCGCATATCTGAATGGTGTTGTCCAAACTTCGATAAAAGACAAATTCTCGTACAGCAGAAATTTTACAGCTATAAATCTATTCAGCTATAAACGTAAAAAGCTTAAACCGATAAAATTTAAAATTGATGATTTTGCGTTATCGGATCGACGGCTGGATATGCCGCCTTCGTATCCAGATTCAGTGTTCACAATTGTGGATTCACTACAAGTTATTCTAAATGCTGTTTCCAGTCAAAAGGAACCACATAAGGCTACCAGATGGTTTCTTTATAATTCAGATGACTCTCTGCATCCAATCTATGTTACTGAAGAAGTAGACCCTAATTTGCTTTATAGCAGAACAATCCCTTTTGCATTAGGTAAAGGGAAATATCTTTGGTCTGCTTATTATGTCAATAAAGATTTAATACCGGGACCAGCATCTGTTTGGGGAAAATTTGAAATTACAGACTCACGAATATCTAAAAGAATAATGATTGCCGAAGCATCGGTCTCTGCCGGTGAATTAAATGCAGGATCCTGGTATGAATTCTCCATCAAAACAGAACAGCCATTGCATAAAAACTATCCTACTTACTTCATTGTATCATTAAACAACCCTGCATACATTTTTGGCCATCCAGGCAACAAAGGTGGCGCATACATATGTTCTCTAAATACCGTCTACAATATATCATTGAATGGCGATAGCACTATCAGATTTTATGAGAAATTCCAGAACGGCTCACTCAAAAGTCTTGAACTGCAGCCTGGCGTACTGGGCGTTAC
>JAEUSG010000824.1 GCA_016788315.1 Fibrobacterota bacterium
GCTTGAATCAGTTCAGATTCTTTTTTGCTTGCCTCGCTGGAATCTGCTTGTGAAGCGATGGGAATGTCCGTTGCATTTGTCTCAAATATCAGACAAATCAACACGAGACAGAAAAACATATTTTGAATCATCTTTTCACCAGTCAATCCCATAATAATTATCGGTTAACATAAGTACCTTGCCAACGGATATTCCCCTGAGACCTGTCCCATCGTTATTAATCTTGTAAATACTTTCGCCTCCCCCAGGTGTTCCAGTTGGGGTCGTAAATAATATCTGAGTACCATCATGAGAAAATATTGGTCTTTCAACTGAGTTGTTGAATGACATCTGCTTAATCAGAACTCCGGATGTATCAACGATTTTGATTTGATTAATTCCACCAATGCAATAAACAATTTTAATTCCCATTGAATCAAAACGTGCCCAGGCGGAGCCATTCCCGATGCTTCCATTGTATAATTGCACGGAATCGGGGCCAATAATGCTTTTGGATGTGCCATCTGGGTGCATTTTTGAAAGCAGGCCGGTTCCTGGCCATGAAGGACTTCCAGAAACATTATTTCCTGAAAATAGAATCCAGTCGCCAGTAATTGACCAATCTAAAGTTCTATGCCCATTCCAAGAGAGCGCAAAAACGGTGGGAATGTTTAGTGTGTCCAATAGAGTACCATCAGACTTGATTAGAATCAAACACTGCTTTGCAATAAATGCAAGAGTATCTCCAGAAGGCGACCATGCAATATCGTGGATGCTGGGAGTATTTTGTCTCGCATCGTATAATAATTTTGGGGTGATGTTCGAAGAGGAAATCACCCATAGTTTACCGACATAATCACCATATGCAACCTTTGTTCTTTGTTTGTTCATCCTAACAACTGTAGGGATTGGAATGTTTGTTCTATAAATCAATTGTTCGTTTTGCCCATTGGTGTCCGTATAATAAATGCCGTAGTCGGTTGTAGATGTACCTGTTCTCATAATAAGGATCAGTTTATTCGATAAATCAAGCGGAGTTATAACAGGAGTTGTATCATCAATAGGATCTGTTATTTTACTCTTGCTGCATCCGTAAACAAGACATAGAAGACTAATAATAAGGGCGTATTTCATTTTATGTAAATCTCCATAAATTCATTTATTTTACAAATCAATCTGAGTCAACTCTGCTAAGGTCAAACCGTCGCAAACGCTGATCAAAATCGCCAATGATCACCGCGTTATCACCTCTTCCATCAACGGCTAAATACTTTTCTTCAATCTCCCCTTCCTGAGTGCTTCCATTGATTGCCGTAAATGTTATCGGTTTGTAAGAAACTTTTATTTTATTCCCTTCAAAAGACCATGTTCCTTTAGCTGTAGTTTTCATTACAACATCATCATCTACTCCTACCATAAACATTTCGTATTTAAGAGACTTGTCTTTCTTAAATACATATGTAATTAATCTGTACGAACCCTTGAACATTTCTGCTTTAATCCCCCAAGCGTATGAAACAAACAGCTCTTCGTCTTTTTCGCCAAGAGGTGTAGAATTTAATATCTCTCGCTCTCTTTGAATAATTGCATCTTCTCTTTCTTTAAAAGTTTTTTTCAGTTCGGAAAGTTTTGCTTCAGCCAGGTAAGCGCTGTCTCGATACTTACTTTTCTGGTCATTCTGTAATGGTTTTAAAATTAAATATTTATCATATGCAAGCTGGTAGATTGCAGAGGCTCTATCTTTTTCTTGCTGAAGTAGATTGTCACCGCTAATTTGTATTCTCCATAAGCTATCTATCTTTAAATCGATAGCTTTCGTGGACTCATAAATTTTCCTGTCTTTACCGCATCCTACCAAGAGAACCAAAAGACTGACTATCAATACATTTTTCATCTTGACCTCCAAAGTTTATTTGATTTAGAAAATTACGGTGCCTCTTTTTCAAAGAATTTATAGAGCAACATATTTGTTGTTGGAGTTCCATCCATATTTGACGAATTCCCAGGAACAATTACATAATTTTGAAGACCCAATGCTGGTCGGTTAATGTTTTTAATTCTTGTTTCGTCATAACCATCAACTTTAATGTCGATTGGAGACAGCCAGTTTATTTGTGGCCACGGATAACCAATTATGTGCTTGCCATACTGCACTAAATATTCAGTCTCATTCTTATTGATGAGCAATACATATGTTGAGCCAAGTATATTATTGTAATATTTTATGTGTTTTTGATGTGCACCTTGATAGATATCAGCAAGCACCCTTTGTTTCAAAACACAGACAACTCCCAATGCATGTGCGGCATCATAAACGCAAAAAGAATTTCTATCAATAATCTTATGAAAAGTAACATCCTTTGTTACATCAACATAACAATCAACCTGTATGATCGGTTGCTCTCTTTTATAGTCAATCAATACTCTGACAGGCCCCCTAACATGCTCTAGCTTTCTAAAACCCTCATACGCTTCTCCGAGATGGCTTTTAAATATATCTGTCAATTCCTCGGATAACCCAAGAAATTGAATTTCTATCATTGACGAATCGGCCTTAGAGAGCGGTGGATGTGCTATCTCATAATTTTCAGGGTACTTATTCGTTATGGTTGCTACTTGCCCGGCTTTGTACACTCCTTCTGTGGCCTTTAGACCATTTGGATACCAAATTGTAAACGCCCCCTCTTCTTTGCCATTCACATAGACTTTCTGTTCCTTCTGCTTACCATTATCGAACCACTCCTCGTAGATTCCATCAATTAATGTAGTGTCCGCTTTAAGTACAGAATACTTTTTGACGAGGGTACCCTTGTCGTTCTTAATTTCGACAGTTTTTATTTTGCTGCATCCAAGACTAAGAAAAAGTATTGCAACTATCAGGAAACTTGTAAAGACAAATCGAATCATTAGCCCCTCCTTTTTAAATTTATAACGAAATTCCAAAACGCTTCTTTTTCTTCGTTAATCTTGGAGGGAGGAAATGAGGAAATAAAAAAGCCCGACATTACCCTCGCAAGTCCGACCAAGAACTTTGCAATGAGCCCCAGATAGGGGTAGATAATGCCGAGCCCTGTTTAAACAAGGCTCGCACTATCTGGGGTTGAGGTGTCAAATAGATACACCTCTCCTGCAAAGTTCTTGGTCTGATAGTAATATAGATATACAGCTACGGGTATTGGCAAACAGAATACAACGGAAGGGGATCGTCGCTCATAACTCGCTGAATATTAATACCTTAAGTTTAGTGCTTCCGCAGCGAAAGCTATTTCGTCTTCATAGTGTGTAGCCAAACCATCTGCGACCGCATCGGATAGCTTCTGCATTTCATCATCAGAAAGAGATCGCCCGATTATCTTTTCCACTTCATCCCTCTGAACGATGATGTTTAAAAATACGGATTTATTTTCTACAACTTTACGGAAGCTGCGGCTGATAAATCCGGAACAAACCATTATTTGCCTCCCTTTTACTCCGCTGAATTGTCCTCAACACAATGATTAATCACATAAGTGGCGAGAACTCTATTTGATAGTCTGGTTTTAGCCTCTTTAGAAGTAAAGCAAAACCCCATAGCTTTAATCCGAATGCCCTGTTTACCTTCCACAATGGAACCTTTAACATCAATGTCATTATTTATGGTTGCGATAAAAAGTGCAACCAACTTTCCTTGATTCTTTGGTAATATCTTGAGTTCTGTAATTTCAGCGACATCCATTATGCTCTCCAATTAAAAAAGTGTCATTTGTTCACCGAATTTCTGATTCTGTTGAATCGTTGTCATTACCATTTCCTTTTGTTCCTCAGATGTAATGCTCTCCAAACTATCCCATGATGGTGGTTCCCAAGTATTGCCTGCCTGCGTCCAATTCTTTGACCCAGGAGACAAGTTTACATAAAGTGCATTCGCATTTAGAATAAGCATCGGTATTTGCCAAAAGTATGAGTTCATTACTGCGATCTTGTATACCAAACGGTCTATCTCGCAACCGAAATACAATCCCTTAAAACCAAGTATCTTATAAGCCGAAAGTAGCATCCGTCCAGAACCTACGCATGGATCAAGAACCGTAACAGGATATGTTTTGTTCTCACAATCAATCGTCATCTGTGCCATCATATCGCAAATTGTCATTGGTGTAAAATATTGACCCTTTTTAAAATCCCCCATTCCAAGTTCTTCATAAACTCGACCTAAGAAGTCTTCTCGCTGCATCATAAAAAGACTCTTATCAAATGTTTTATTCAGTTCCTCAAGTGTAGTTGGTTTTAAAGGTGAGGTTGCGTCCACTTGGAAATTAGAAATGAATGCAATGAAATCAAGAAGCATTTCAAAAGACTTTGATTTGTGATGTCCTTCCTTACGAGAAATTAATTCAACGGTAGAAAGAAGGTTTTTAATCGGTACGATATCCTTTTGTATCACTCTTATTTATAACGAAGATTGGCCTCAAATAAAATGGTATAAAGGTATTATTTCCTTGAGATCCTAATGCCTGGTTAATGTGGCAAAGGCCAGAATCTCCGGCCTCTTTATGCCATACCCTTTTTACAGTAAAAAGGTTAAAGTCCGAAGGGAGAATCAGAATGCAAAAGACTTATATGAGCGTAAACGATTTGGCCGAAATTATTGCTAACAGACACCGGATACCAAAAAAAGAAGGAAGACTGGTTATTGATCTTATCTTTTCCTCAATCGCTCACTCTCTCAGAGAGGGCCGTGAGACCTGGATTCCGGAATTTGGAAAATTCCATACTGACCAAAAGCCAGAAAGATCAGTCATGAATCCTCGAATTGGCCGAGTGCAAATGGGAAAAGCAAAAATTATTCCTCGGATTCGTTTTTCCGGAATCATTAAAGGAGAATTGAATCAAGTTCATTGATGCTACTTTTTCCCTCTAAACATAGACAAACTGCTTGCCACGTTTTGCCACGTTTTTGGTGCAATGCCTTGCAAATCCTTGCGAAATCTTGCAAAAACCGAGCCTGTTAAAAAAAACAATCTGATCTCATATCTGCTTTAATCTCAAAGAGATAAAATGTATTTTAAGACCGAGGGGTTTGAACTCATAACCCGCTGGTCCTAGGTTCAAGTCCTAGTGGGCCCACTTCAAAGCCTCTTGATTGCAAAACAGTCAGGAGGTTTTGTTTTTAAAGCTTTTACAGAGGTCTGACACATGGCAACAAAGAACTATGTTAAACCTGCATACATAAGCGACACAGCAATCACCTTCTCTTTCGGCAGTGAAATTTCAGACAAAATTTCAGGCATTGTCCTGTCAATATACCGCGCCGCACAAAACCAAAAACTTGTCGGCAAGTGGGGTATTCTTGACATGGTTCCCGGTTACAACGAATTAGCCTTTTATCTGGATACCGCAAATGCCGAAGTAAGTAAAATCACCGAATGGGTTAATAAGCTGCCGGAAAATCTGATAAAGGAATCTGACAAAACTGCAACAGAACCCATTGTCTTTATGGTTAAGTATAATGGTGCAGATTTGGATCGTGTAGCAGAGTACTGTAAACTCTCAGTACGTGATATTATTGAACTCCACACCAGCCCAGTGTACACAGTAGCAATAGTCGGTTTTCTGCCCCATTTCCCCTATCTTTTAGGACTTCCAGCGGCTCTTCAGACTCCACGTCTTGAGTCTCCAAGGAAAAGTGTTCCTGCAGGTTCTGTTGCTATTGCGGGGCTGCAGGCAGGGGTATATCCTTCAGTTTCTCCTGGAGGATGGAATTTGTTGGGGCTTACTGACCACGAGCAGCTTAAAACAATTGTACCGGGCGACAGGATCGTTTTCAAGGAGATTGTTTGATGCTTTTAAACTGCGATATTGGCGAAAGAGGCGCTGACAATCAAGTAGACCTTGAGATTATACGCTATATTGATATTGCAAATATCGCGTGTGGCGGACATGCAGGAGACAAAGAAAGCGTAGAGACATTCAGAAAACTGGCTCTGGACAATAAGATAACACTCTGTGCACACCTCTCATATCCGGATAAAGAAAATTTCGGCAGATTATCCATGAAAATTCCGAAAAATATTTTAGCTAAATCTTTACTGACACAGAGAAAACTTTTACCTGAAGCAAAAGTCGTGAAATTGCATGGCGCGCTATACAATGATACTGCTGCCTCTCCCCTGCTTGCAGCAGTTGCAGCTCAAATAATTTTTGACCTCGGTTTCAAAACCGCCATTACACTAAAACCATCACCCTTTTCGCTGGAGTGCGAGAAACTGGGTATTAAAACTCTAGCAGAAGGTTTCGCCGAAAGGAGATTCACAATTGATCCTCATTCCGGCTTTGTGAAACTGCTTTCAAGAGAATTTCCGAATGCGGTAATTGAAGATATCAGCGAAGCCATTTCACAGTGTAAAATACTTGAAGAGCATTTCAAATCAGATACTATTTGTGTTCACTCCGACTCGAGAATAGCGCTGCCATTGATAAAAGAGATGCGTAAACTTTTCCCAAAGATACCACATGAAGATTGAAGTGATGGGTTCCGGCCTATACCGTTATGTCAAAGCACCTTCGTTTGGTCGACAGGATATCGGTTATTCTCCCGGCGGTGCTGCTGATCAATTTTCATTTCTTACAGGCAATGCTCTCATCGGAAATGAAAGCGGGACAGAATCCCTCGAGTTTGTTTTTCTCTCAGCCATTAAATTTACGACACCAGGAGTCGCTGTATTAACAGGTGCGCCTCTAAAGGAACCAAAAATTTACACATCAGACACAAGCGATATAAAAGAACTCAACCACGCAGTGACCTTCCCGGTGAATGAAGGAGACATACTCAGGCCAGGAGCTGAAAAACTTTACGGACTAAGAACTTATCTATCATTCCGGCCTATGACGTTTTCAACTGCTCATAAACTTTCCGGTCGCGAACGCGGTGATTATAAAGCAATAGCTTCCTGGAACGACCCCAGCGGGAAAATCCGTATAATTGCCGGACCTGAAAAGAGCTGGCTTGCTTCCGGAGATTCACTCACAGCCTCTCACTGGACAGTTGCCAGAGAGTCAAACGCTATGGGACTCCGCCTTATTGGAACTGAACTCAACGCAAACAGATCTATTCGGCTTATGGTCTCTTCTCCAGTTGCTGACGGCACTGTTCAATTGACACCAAAAGGGCCGATAATACTATTGCGAGACAGGCAGACTGTGGGAGGTTATCCTCGTATTGCCTCTGTAATTTCAGCAGATATAGACCTTCTTGCCCAATATGCCCCAGGTAAAATCATGCGCTTTAGAGAAACGGATATCAAAGAGGCAAAAGATAGCTCTCATTTACGGGATATTACCCTGAGAAAGTTAATTATTGCATGACTTTTATCCCGGTAAAAGGTTATCTTTATCAGCTTTATGCGATCCATTTTCATACTCTCATTGCTTCTTACAGCAAGTCTGACTCCTGCACTTGATTCACTATTACTTGCAGGGTGTACAAGGACTGGCAATTCTCCGTCGTTGTCTGGATTTGAAGATTCACTTGTCTCTGTTCTCTCCCCCCGTCTCTTAAACTACGGGCTGATTTTTCTTAAGAATACAGCCAATGAGCCTACAGACAATATATCAACTATGAAATGCGACATTATCTCTGCAGAAAATGTGAAAATCCGTTTCACTA
>JAEUSG010000044.1 GCA_016788315.1 Fibrobacterota bacterium
GCGCAGCTGATCCTTGTAGACATTGCCAAGTTTATTCAGAATGCTTGAACCTACATACCCATTGTTAATTTTTCTGACAAACTTCAAGGCGCGCTTGAGACCTTGATTCTCCTCAAAAGTTGAGTCGCCCTCTGCAAAGCTGATGGCAATATAGTCGATAGCCTCTTTGGTGAGAAGGCTCTTTTTAGCTACTTCAAGGTCAAGTCCGCCATCAGTTGTTTCGTCCTGTTCACGGATTAAATAAAAGAAGGCACTGATTGCCTTTTTAAGGTCGGATAGTCGGTAATAGGTCCATCCGATTTTATAAAGAGCAGTGCTGAACCATCTGCTGCCTGGAACTTTTATTACTGCTTCATATCTGGCAAGTGCTTTTTCGAGTCTGCTGGAATCGAAGTAAACTTCACCTAAAAGAACATTTGTCTGCGGAGCATATTCGCTTCTTGGGAATGTTTGTACAAGCTGCTCACCGTATTGTACTGCTTTGCTTCTGTTGCCCTCTTCGCTGTATTGGAACATCAGGCTGTAAAGCGCACCATCTGTGTATTCGCTTTCAGGATAGCGGTTAACCAGATTTTCAAAAGTTGCACGGGAAGGAGAGTAGTCAATTGCCGGCGGGAGAGGTCTTTTCACTGTGCTGTCTTTTTTTGCTTCTTCCAGGGCCTTTTCATATTCTGCTTCAGCCTTAAGATAGTTCTCCTGCGCCATCGTATATTGTGCTTCACCCAGATGATAAAGAGTAAATGCGTCCTGTCTGTCGTCTATGTTCTGTTTCCTTATTCTCGCGATTTCATCAACAATCAGCTTCACTGCATTTGAACGCTCCTCGTCGAGACTGGCAGCCATTTTGTTTTTAAAATCCTGGCGACGCACAATCTCGCCTTTTTTAAGTTCAGGCGCAATTGATGGGTCGTTTTCTATCGATTTGCATTTTGCGTCAACTGTCTGAATTATAAAGGATGAGTAAATTTGAGACCAGTCACGTTTTTCGAGAAGCATTCTCACTCTGAACATGCGTGCACGTGTTACGACGTCAAGTATTTTTTCCCTGTTCTGCCCAGATTCACGCAGCTGAGATTCTGCTTCAATTCTGTTTCTGTTTCTGCTCTTAAAAGAACTCGTTGAAGCCTGTGTTGCGAGATCCTGAATACGGAATAAGAGATCTTCTTTCAGGTTTTTCTGAGGGTTAGGGAGAAATTTTCCAGTTGCGTATACTTTGATGTGCAGGTCTGCGCTTTCAAGTGCTCTGTTGTAAAGTGAGTCAATTTGCGCATACTGAGCGGCATCGGGTGTTTTTAAGGATGACTCTGCTTTGCTTAGTTTTCTAAGGGCCTCTCTGTATTTCGACGTGTCAATGTCCTCTGATGCAAGGCGTGAGTCAAGAACCTTTCTTAATCTCGTAATTCTTGAAATGTCATCGTTGCTCTCTTTCATCTGCTTTTTTAATCTGTAGGCATTCCGAAGTGTAAGTTCGCCGAGAGTCAGCAGCGCTTCACAGCCCAAAGGTTCATTTGGCGACTGATTGATAATCTTTTTCAGAGAAACTTCAGCCTTTTCATATTGTCCCAGCTGCATAAATGACCATGCTGTTCCATGCATAGCTTCTGTGAAATTTTCAGGGTCGTTCAAAATTGAGATATAACCTTTAAGGGCCTGCCGATATCTCTTTTCTTCATAGTCAATATGGGCTAATGATAATCTGGCTCGGTTTATAAACGGCTGATCAAAGAAATCCTCTCCCTTCTGCTCCAAAACAGTTTTGAAAATGGCAGAGGCAGTAGCAAAATCCTTCTGTCTTGCATACGACTGTCCAAGCACAAAGATAAGGCCGACATATCCAGGTTTGTTTTTTTCCACTCGCGCGGCAAGATCCATTATCGCCTTGTCGCGTTTGAGTTCATAATATGCTTGTGCAACAGACAGATAGACGAGGTTTAAGTTCTCCTCTTTAGATAGTTCGTGCTGAAACTTTTCAAAAAGGAAATCTATACGGGAGTATTTGCCTTCGTTATAAAGGGATCTGAGTGTGCCGGAGAAACTTCTGGTGTAGTATGGGCTGTTTTTAGCTACCTGACTGAAATATGTGATGGCTTCATTATTACGTCCGGTCTTTTGTGCAGCGAGTCCCAAGTTGTAAAAGACACCGTTCATAGCCATCAGTCTGCCGTACCGTTTCTCAATATCGAGAAGATCACGTTCGGCAGCAACAGGGTTTCCTCCTTCAAGCCTTTTGACAGCCGTTGAGAATTCCGCTGTTGCTGCGGCCCTGGCCGTAGTTTCATCCATTCTACCGACAAGAGAGTCTCTGTAAGACGAAATCATGTCGTGAAAGCGGTCTGAGGTCATGCCAAGGTTTGAATAGAGTACATTAAAGAATTCAGCCTCAAATCCCGCCTTGTCAGTTTCTACGGCAAATGAAATATTAGCAGTTTTCATCAAATCAGCCATTATGGCTTCCTGTAAACGCCACAAAGCATTCATTCTGCGCTTCAATGTAGTTATTCTTAAAGCTCTTTCTCTGCTTTCCTGCTCAAGAAGAGTAAGCATCTGACGATCCTTATCTTCAGAAATCAACTCCTTTAAAATTCCTATAGCATCGGAAAGAGGAGCTTTGATTTCCATGACTGCATTTTCAATTTCTGTTAATGCCGCTTCATTATCCTTAATGCGCTTCTCGATACCAAGAGATATCTCCGCTGTAAGACCTGTCAGTTTTTGCGGATATAGCTGTATTGTTCTTATGTCCTCTGAAGAAATCCGGAAGTGGCCGATATCGTCATATAGTGACTGGATTCTGTCATACTCTGCTTCAAGGCGTCC
>JAEUSG010000015.1 GCA_016788315.1 Fibrobacterota bacterium
CTTTTTTCATTATAATTCATACATGGCAGCAGAATCCTTATTGAACATCCATGATTATTCCAACTTCCGCGACTATCTTCGCGATCTATTGCTTTTTTACAAAAAAAAGGACAAAAACTTCACCTACCGCCTATTTGCCAAGCAGGCCGGCATCTCCTCTTCCGGTTTTCTTAAAGAGGTCGTCGACGGAAAAAAAAATCTCGGCCGTGATTATGCTCTCCGCTTTGCCGAAGGGTTTAAAATGAACAAAAAGGACACAGAATACTTTATAGCAATGGTACAATTCAATCAGTCCAAAAGCGAAAGCGAAAAAAACACCCATTACAGCCGCATGAAACAGCTCCAGACAATCTCTTCTGCCGGGAAAAAATTAGAAGCATATCAATACGAATATTACAGCGATTGGTACAACAGCGCCATCAGAGAACTTGCAGGAACTAAAGATTTCAGACCGGATCCGGAGTGGATTGCAAAGAAACTGACCCCCTCCATCACTCCAGCCGAAGCACGCAGATCTCTTGATAGACTAATAAAACTAGGGCTTCTAAAAAGCATCGAAACAGGTCAACTTGTACAGGATTCACCTGTTCTTACGATTGAACCGGATATTAGTACGCTTGCAATCCGGAACTTCAACCGTTCAATGATCAACCTCGGCAAAGAGGCTATAGAAAACATTCCTCAGAGCGAAAGAGAGATCAGCGGTGCTACTCTGCACATTTCAAGCAGCAAATTCACAGAGATGAAAGAGATTATAAGAGATTTCAAGGAAAAGCTTATCGCTCTTTCAACAACAGATAGCGAACCGGCCGAAAAGGTCTACCAGTTCAACGTCCAGTTCTTCCCTCTCTCTTGCGGTAAGGAGACACTATGAAACTCCTTTTAGCATCAGTAGCTGCAATGATACTTTTTCTCAGCTGTAACAACGGTGGTCCGCTTGCAGGGGGCGGTTCGCCTTCACCTAATGCTATCAACGGCAGAATCACCGGTCAGAAAAATGCAAAAGTCAACCTTTACAAAATTGATGGTAATTTCTCCAGCGATTCAGTACAGCTATACTGGCAAATCATAAAAAGCGGCACAACAAATGATTCAGGATTTTACCGGTTTGACTCCTTATCCGACGGTATCTACTCTATAATCTCCTTTGGAGATGGAGGTAAGTCCGCCTTTACCGGCTATACAACACTCGATTCATCAAGCAGAGTCAATACATTCTCTACCACAGAGTTAAAAGCTACACTATCTGTAAGTGGTACACTTACTGATACATCCGGCCTTCCGATATCCGCGATTATGAGCCTTGTAGGAACCCCATATACTGATACCACCTCTGCCGACGGCTCATTCAATTTTGACTCTCTGCCTGAAGCCCCGTTAAGATTTCAGATTACAGCATTGTCTTCAAAAAAACTGCCGGTTACACAAGGACTCTTTCTTCTTACCAGTCAAGATGCTTTGCAGGGAAGCATGAGCATAACCGGAAGTCCCGATGCCGATACTGTATCGATTGACTCTTCCCGCTCATCTATCAAAGTTCCATGGAATCTGAATACTTCTAATGCCTACGGTACCAGTCTTACAATATTATCAGATACATTTACTTACAGTAATTCATATTTCAGAATAATTTACAAACAGAATTAACAAAG
>JAEUSG010000160.1 GCA_016788315.1 Fibrobacterota bacterium
ACTAAAGTAGCCTATAGAGATACTTGGGCCGACGGTTGCCTCCCCCGAAGTGGGCGGTGTCTGACCGCAAAGAACTTTAAGGAACGTTGACTTTCCCGCACCATTGACACCGACAACTGCAATTCTATCCTGCCTATGTACACTTGCAGAAAGTCCTTTAAAGATCGGCTTTTCACTGCCGTCAAAATTCTGCCAGGATTTTGCAAGATCTTTGATAATGACAACATCATTTCCGCCGCGTGGTATTTCCGGCAGATAAATTTTCATCTCTGCATCTTCAGGTATCAACTCGACTCTTTCAATTTTATCAAGCTTTTTTACGCGTGACTGCACCTGTGCAGCATGACTTGCGCGAGCCTTAAAACGGGCGATGAAATCCTCTTCCTTTTTGAGCATGCTCTGTTGGCGGGATACTTCTGCCTCATTCTGCTTTAAGCGTACGGCTTTTTCCTGCTCATAGAAATCGTAATTTCCGCTGTATGTTGTAACTTTGCCGTTTGAGATCTCAATAATCTTCTTTGCAATACGATTCATGAAGTCGCGATCGTGAGTGGTCATCAGTACTGCGCCCTTGAAATTGCGCAGCCACTCCTCAAGCCAGAGAATAGTTTCCATGTCAAGATAGTTGGTAGGCTCATCCATCAGAATAAGGTCTGGCATCCGGATAAGCACCTTGGCAAGGGCAATGCGCATCTTCCAGCCGCTGCTGAAGTCCTGCACAGGCTTCTGATGTTCTGCAGGTGAAATTCCAAGGCCAGTCAGAATTGTTTCAGCATTATTTTCCAGCTCAAATCCGCCATGCTTTTCATAATCTGTCTGCTCGTTGCCAAGTTTTTCAAGAATCTTTTCCATTTCATCAGGGTCTAAATTTGGATCGCAGAGCTGATCTTCATATTTCTTGATTTTTTCAGACATCTCACAAAGCTGTTCGTGACCGGAAATTACTTCTGCAAGTGCACTCCGCCCGCGCATATCTCCGACATGCTGCGAGAAATAGGCTATATGTGTGCCGTTTTGTATGCTGACTGCACCATCGTCCGGTCGCAGTTCACCTACTATAAGACGGAAGAATGTTGTTTTACCGGTGCCGTTCGGCCCGACCAGACCAACCTTCTCTCCTGCATAAACCTGAAAGCTAACCCCGCTGTATAACGGAACTCCGCCGACTGTTTTCGTAACATTGGATATATTAACCAGATTGACCCCCTTCGACTACGCTCAGGGCGTATTACTCACTCAAAGTATGTATAACCGTACAACCCTGATCTGTAGATGTTAAGAAACTCTCGACCTTCCTGAGCTGTTATTCTGCCCTCTTTAACAGCGGAGGTAACCCATGTTTCCATATCTTTTACAAGCTTTTTGTCGTCAAACTGGACATACTCAAGAACATCAGCTACAGATTCGCCGTCGATAATCTTTTCAAAATCCCACTTACCGTCTGGTCTGCACAGAATATGAACGGCATTTGTATCACCAAAAAGATTGTGAAGATCACCAAGAATTTCCTGATAGGCGCCTACAAGATAAACTGCTACAAAATATGATTCGTCCTGCCTAAGACCATGCATAGGCAAATGGCGTGAAATTTCAGACTGTTTGACAAAAAAGTCAATCTTACCGTCGGAATCGCAAGTAATATCCTGAAGAGTTACACTTGAAGTAGGCTCTTCGTCAAGGCGCTGTATAGGCATTACCGGAAAAATCTGATCGATTGCCCAAGAATCCGGCAGCGACTGGAAGAGTGAAAAATTACAGAAGTATTTATCTGCAAGAAGCTTACCAAGATTATGAAGTTCATAAGGAGGATGTTTCATCTCAGTAGCAAGGCGTTCTACTTTGCGTGCAATTCCCCAAAAGAGGCGCTCAGCGCTTGCTCTGGTATTCAGATCGATGGTACCAAAGTTAAACTTATCTAGAACATCTTCATGTGTCTGAAGAGCATCGTGCCAGCTCTCAAGCATGTTGGAATTTGTCAGAGCCTTATATATTGCATGCAGATCTTTCAGTTCCTGGGGATCATCCGGTTTGATTGAGTGAATATTTTCATTCCAGAAAGCCTGTCCTGCTGTTTCAAGGACGTTAAAAACAAGAACAGAGTGATGAGCGGTAAGTGCCCTTCCCGATTCGGCAATGACATTTGGATGAGGCAGGTTGTTTTTATTTGCCGCTTCTACAATACTGTAAAGAACATCATTAGCATATTCCTGAATCGAGTAGTTAACACTGGAGTTGCTTGCGCTGCGTGTACCATCGTAATCAACACCAAGCCCGCCTCCGACATCAACAAATTCAAGGTTAAACCCCATCTTTATGAGCTGACAGTAAAATTGAGCAACTTCGCGCAGACCAGCCTTGATTTTACGGATGTTTGTAATCTGCGAACCCAAGTGAAAGTGAATCAGCTTTACACAATCTTCAAGTCCTTCTGCTCTTATTAGGTTAGTTGCCTCAATTAGTTCAGATGCATTTAAACCGAATTTACTCTGATATCCGCCGGACTCTTCCCATTTGCCGCTGCCAAAACTTGCAAGCTTAATCCTGATACCGATATTCGGACGGACATTGAGCTGACGGGCAAGGCGTGCAATGAGCAGAAGCTCAGTAAGCTTTTCTACTACAAGAAAGATCTTCTTACCCATTTTCTGGGCTAGAAGTGCAAGTTCAATAAAATCCTCATCTTTGTACCCGTTGCAGATTATAAGTGAATCAGGATTATCAGGCATGGCAAGAACTGCGTGCAATTCAGGTTTTGAGCCAGCTTCCAGACCGATATTGAACTTTTTACCGTATCTTACAACCTCTTCCAATACAGGACGCTGCTGGTTTACCTTGATTGGATATACGTTGAAATATTTGCCTTTGTAATCATATTCTCTGGCGGCTGATTCGAAACAGTTTGAAATCTGCTCTATTCTGTTATCAATAATATCCGGAAAGCGCAAAAGAACCGGAGTACCCACATCGCGAAGCTGAAGATCCAGCATAACATCGGCCAGATCAATTACCGGCCCCTTATCTTTAAGAGGAGCTACGGTTGCGTGTCCCTTTTCACTGATATCAAAATACCCGACACCCCAACCGCTTATATTGTAAAGATCTCTGCTGTCTTCAACTCGCCACTTTCTCATTTAGCTCTCCTTCTCTGCACTGCTTTCTGTGAGACTGATTCCATCATTATCAAATGTAATGAGTTTCTTTTTATAAAGTATGCCGGCCGCCCTTTTAAAAGTCTTTTTACTTACTCCAAGTTTTTCATAAATCTCTTCCGGTGCACTGTTATCATGTAGAGGAAGAAAGCCTCCGGAATCTTCAAGCACATTCAGAAGCTCTGCAGAATAATCGTCCAGATTGCCGAAACCCTTTTTCTGGAGTGAGAGGTCAATTTTACCATCTTCACGGATTTTTTTTATATAACCTGTCAGGCGATCGCCTTTGTCGATATCTTTGAAAACCTCATTACTATATATAACGCCCCAGCAGCTGTTGTTAACGATTGCTTTGTATCCAATATCTGTCTGGAAACAGACTAGGAGGTCAACTTCATCCCCCTCTTTCATGGTTTCGTCAGCTTCATCCTTCAGCCATCGGTTGATTTTTGTCGATGCGACAATTCTTCCGCTGACATCGTCCAGATAGATGTATACGAGGCATATTTGACCCGGTTTTAGCGGGGGTTTCTGTTCGCGGTGAGGTACAAGCAGCTGCTTTGGAACACCCCATTCAAGGAATGCGCCGAAATCATTTATCTGCGCAACTTTTAGAAAGGCATAATCGCCTACTTCAGCAAGTGCTACATCTGTTGAAGCGAGCAGCTTACCTTCGTTGCCTACATAGACAAACACAGTTACATTTTCATTCTCCTGCAAACCGTCAGGAGCGGAACGTCCAGGCAGAAATATCTCGTTACCGTTATCCCCCTCAAGGAAGAATCCGATATCGCTTTTTCTGGCCACTTTCAGTGAATTTGTTCTGCCTATTTGAATCATACGGGGTTAAAAGTAAATCAGGGGGTTGGTAAAAGTCCAGCTCATAAGTAAAAAAAATTAAAGTTCCGCCTTTCATATTGGCTCAGGCAAATCATATTTTTGGAGTGCCATGGTAAAACACTACAACATCATCGAAGGTAAGATTGTACAATCTGAGAGTGAAGACTCTCCAGTGTCGGTTTATTTCAGTCCGACGGAAGCTGAAAAAAACCTTCTTACTACAACTATGACCATTGATGAGCATACACTCAATTCCGCACTCGACCCCGATGAACTTTCCCGTTTTGAGATTGAACCGGACCACTTTGCGCTTATTATTAAACGGCCAAAAAAATACTCTGCAGAAGACAATTTTCTTTTTCGCGTCATGTCAATGGGTATGTTTATGTATCAGAACAAAATCATTATTGTTGCTGAAGAGGAATTTCCACTTTTTGATGATAAACGATTCCAGCGCATCAGATCTTTGAGAGACCTTATGCTTAAACTGGTAAACCGTTCAGTAGGCCACTTCATTGAGCATTTGCGCGTTATTAATCGTATATCTGATGAGCTTGAAACGCATATTAACGATGCGATGGAGAACAAATATCTCCATTATATGTTCGCACTTGAAAAGAGTCTTGTTTACTATCTAAACGCTATAAGCGCCAATACAAATCTTATCCAGAAATTGAAGAATTACGACACACGACTTGGATTCGATTCAGATGAAAAGGAATTCCTAGACGACTTAATGATTGAGAATCAGCAGTGTTTCAGACAGGCTGAAATCTACAACTCTATTTTGGGCGGTATGATGGATGCCAGAGCTACAATTGTAGGTAACAACCTTAACATGCTCATGAAAACTCTCAACATCATTACACTTGGAATTATGGTTCCGACCCTTGTTGTTAGCGCCTTCTCAATGAATGTCAGAATACCATTGCAGGGCTTTCATAATGCTTTCTGGGTTGTGATGGGACTTGCCGCGACCTCTGTTGTTTGCTTTCTGCTATTCTGGCATTATAAGCAGAAGCAGTAAAAGAGTCACTTTTTTTTCTTCGCTACCGAAAAACCAAATTTCCCTAATGATGGTCCGAGAGTATGGTATTGTCCATGCGAATAGCATATGGGGTCAGCTGCAGCAAGAGTGAAGGCTCCGCTCTCTTTGTCGATATATGCATCTTCGGCCATGACATTTACAACTTCACCTATAAACATATCGTGAGTACCAAGCGGAGTAACCGAAACCACTTTACATTCAATGTTTATTGGAGATTCAACAATAATTGGCGCCTTGACAATATCAGCCTTACCGGGGGTAAGTTTCAGT
The DNA here is from genome assembly GCA_016788315.1 of Fibrobacterota bacterium. Taxonomy (GTDB): domain Bacteria; phylum Fibrobacterota; class OXYB2-FULL-49-7; order OXYB2-FULL-49-7; family JAEUSG01; genus JAEUSG01. The sequence goes on from JAEUSG010000160.1 coordinate 5,308, forward strand.
TCGCTGAATTTTTTATAATCTTTACCCGATTTTACACCAGCCCAGTCTGTAGCAAAGGCCAGCTTCCTGGTTGTCAGATTGACTACAAACTCACCGGATCTTTTGAGTATGGCGTATGAATGGCGGTTCGGTCTGACAGAAATATAAAGCATCGGAGGATCGGAACAGACAGTTCCAGTCCAGGCAATGGTAATAATGTTGTATTCTGCCGGCTCCTCGCCCACAGTCACCATTACAACCGGCAGCGGATAGAGCATTGTACCAGGTTTCCATGATATTTTTCCCATGCATCTAAAATAGATTATTGGTATATTAAAACACTTATGAATGAAAATGTATTATTTGCTTTGTCTCTTACCCTCTTTGCAGGTTTATCTACCGGAATCGGCAGTTTAATTGCACTATTATCAAAAAAGTTCAGTCCAAAGTTTCTCTCTGCCTCATTAGGCTTCTCAGCAGGTGTGATGATTTATGTCTCGCTGGTTGAAATTTTTCAAAAAGCTAAACATTCTCTATCAGGTTTCTATGGCGAAAAGAACGGTTCCATTTATACAATCATAGCCTTTTTTGCAGGCATTGCATTAATCGCACTTATTGACAAACTAGTCCCCTCTGCAGAAAATCCTCACGAAATCAAGAGAAGTGAAAATGGTGCCATCGACGAAAAAAAACTTATGCGGATGGGACTCTTTTCAGCACTCGCAATCGCTATACACAATTTTCCGGAAGGATTAGCTACATTCATAGGCGCACTGCAAAACCCTGCTCTCGGAGTGAGTATAGCTGTTGCCATCGCTATTCATAATATTCCTGAAGGTATCGCAGTATCAATTCCTATCTATTATGCCACTAAGAGCAAAGGTAAAGCATTCACATATTCATTTGTCTCCGGCCTTGCAGAACCTGTTGGTGCACTTATCGGCTATTTCATTTTCAGAACATTCTTTAACGATGCCACATTTGGCCTGGTCTTCGCAGCAGTTGCAGGAATAATGGTATACATTTCCCTTGATGAACTTCTGCCTACCGCCGAGGAATATGGAGAGCACCACATAGCAATATCGGGTCTGATTGCCGGTATGGCTGTTATGGCTGTAAGTCTTGTCCTCTTTTTGTAGCTTTTTACGAACACATTTAATGATATTTGTCAGGTGAAAAAAAATATAAAATTATCAGTTTTCAACTACACTGATTACAGAGCATATCTTGTCGATTTTATTGCAGAAAGCAGAAAAACCGATCCCGATTTCTCATATCGCAGATTTGCTAAAAAGGCTGGATATAACTCTTCAGGATTACTAATTGACGTTATTAACAGACGTACGAACATTCAGCCTGAAGTGGTTGCAAAATTCTGCAAAGGTCTTAGTTTAGTAAAATCAGAAAAGAGCTACTTCGAAAATCTTGTTAAATTCAATCAGGCTAAAACACACGACGCAAAAAACAATTACTTTGCAAAAATGGTGAGTTTACTATCCGGTAAATTAACGACAATACAGTCAAATGATTATGTTTACTTTTCAAAGTGGTATTATCCTGCCATAAGAGAGTCCCTCTCAGTTTGTAATTTCAGAGGTAATTATACTGAACTTGCTCAAATGCTGCGACCAGCAATTACAGTACAGCAGGCAAAAAGCGCTATCTCATTTCTATTGAAAAACGGCTTTATAAAAATTGATGACTCTGGCAGATACGTTGCCTGTCACCAAAGCATCACCACAGAAAAAGAGGTAAAATCAATCAATGTTGCTAATTTTCAGCGGAACATGATGTGTTTAGCAATTGAGGCTATAGATCGTTTTTCCCCGGAAGAAAGAAATATTGCATCGCTGACGTTCAGCGTATCTGCAAAATCGATGGAAGATATTAAAGCTGAAATGGAAGCCAGCCGGGCTAGAATACGCAGTATTATTGAAAACAGCAACGGCGATGAGATGATCTGTCAGTATAATGTTCAGCTATTTCCGCTATCAGGTAGAATCACGAAATCCTAAAGGAGTCAAAAAATGAAAAAAAAGCGCATCATACAGATCACAATTTTAATAATTGCTTTTACCGTTACAAATCTGTTTGCTGATCCATGGAAATACTCCCTAAATTCGAATGTACTTCTTACACTAAACACGTTCAGTGAAAGCTGGAGCGGAGGTGATGCAGGTTCTTTCAATTGGTCTTCGCAGGCAATCGGCGCAGCAGAAAAAAATCTATCAGAAAAAATATCAAACAGGAATACCCTTAAGCTCGCATTTGGCCAATCCAAAACTCAGGATAAAACTACTAAGAAGTGGTCAATTCCTGTCAAGTCTACGGATCTAATTGATTTTGAATCGCTTTTGAAGTTCTCTTTGGGTGGATTTGTTGATCCTTTCGCGGCTGTCAATGTATTAAGTCAATTCACAGACCTTCGGGATACCGCTACTGTACGCTATTTTAATCAGTTTGACATAAAAGAAAGTTTTGGCGCGATGCGCGATATAGTGAAAAAGGACAATACTACCTGGACTTCACGTCTTGGTATTACCGTTCGGCAGCTTCTTGATCGCAACAACACAGATTCTATGACAAATGATGGTGGTATAGAGCTTGTATCTGAACTCAAAACAAAAAACACATCTGGTAACGTTCAGCTGACCAGTACACTTAAATTATATGAAGCTCTAATCAGTTCTGCTTCTGAAAATGCACCAAATAATGATTGGCGTCATCCGCATGCCAACTGGGAAAATGTTCTTTCGTTCAATGTTGCCAAATATATAATGTTTGGTGTTTACGTACAGCTCCTTTACGATAAAGAGATAAACAAAAGTGTCCGCCTCAAGGAAACGGTATCACTAGGTTTGACTTATTCTTTTGACGGGATTAACGTTAAGAAGTGATGATGAAACACACTTGGAAATTTATCCGTATAGGCGGAGTGGATCAGGTTGTTCTGTCAAGCGGTGAAGATATTGCCAAAATTGAGGAACTGGATCAAAAACTGTGGATGGCTCTCTCCATGCCCACCCGAGGTATTGAGTTTGATTCAGCAACCGCAGATCTTATTGATACTGATAGAGACGGAAGAATTCGGCCTCCTGAAATAATCGCTGCAATAAAATGGACAGTATCTGCACTTAAAGATGTTGGTGATATTATTAAGGGCGGAGACACTATAAAACTTTCGGCTATCAAAGATTCAGGAATTTTATCTAGTGCTAAACAGATACTTGCAAGTTTAGGAAAACCTCAATTTGAATATATTTCCCTCTCCGATGTTTCCAATACCCTATCGATTATGGCAGAGACCAAACTGAATGGTGATGGTATAGTAACGGAAGATTCAACAGACGACACTGAAACAAAAAATGCTATTCATGACATTCTTTCTGTTTATCCTAATGTTGTCGATAGAAGCGGTAAACCTGGCTTGGAAAAGACAACCGTT
>JAEUSG010000180.1 GCA_016788315.1 Fibrobacterota bacterium
ATCAGATTGCTAATTTCGGTGAATATGGCAATTATGATTCTCGCGGAACAGGTTCAACAATTCCAATGGCTTTCCCTACTGGTGTAGCAGTTACTGATAACTACATTTATGTTACTGACTTCGGCAACAGCCGCCTTGTCAGAGTAAGAATGAACTATGAGCTCGAAAATATCCGTCTGCCGGAGGTTTTAGCAGATGGTTCAAGAGTTAAGGGTGTTACAAAACTCACATCTTCTCCTGATCCGTTTAACCCTGTCAGTAAAATTACTCTCTCTTTAGCTGCTTCAACAAAAGCACGTCTGGCCGTCTACAGCGTTGATGGGCGACTTGTAAAGAATATTGCATCAGGACTTTTAAACAGCGGTACACATCAGTTTATTTGGAATGCAAAGGATTCACGTGGAAATGCTGTGTCTGCAGGCATGTATGTTTATAGACTTACAACAGAGCGTGGTGAAGTATTTCTTAAAAAGACAGTATTGTCAAAGTAAATTAACAGATAAGGAATAAAACTATGAAAAAAATGATCTTACTGCTTTTGTTAACTGTCGCTATTTCGTTTGCAACGACTGCTCTGCCATTCAAAGTTATGGTGCAGGTAAATGATACAGCTCTTTTCGGCCCTGTCTTTAATGGCCTTACAGATACATCAGCAACAAAGATTGAACCATCAGTTGTGTCTGCTCCGACAAAAGGGACAATCACTCTTGTACCAGACCATAAAGGTTACTGGATGCCATATCCGGCTGCGGCAAAAAAACGCAAACTCGTTAAGATCTCCTGGCTTCGCTATATACCGAACAGCAATGTGACAGGGATTGATTCGTTTACTTATAGCATAAATGATGGCGTAGGAACAACGAACATAGCAAAGTGCATTATTCGTGTTCATCCTGCAGAACCGGGAGCGATGAAGGTTCTAATAGTAGTTCAGGCTAACATTCAGTCCAAAATATCTGCAGAAGTGAATCGTCTGCGAGATGATCTTTCCAGTGCAGGATACGTACCACGTATTCTACCATATACATACAGTTATGTTTATCAGGACACCTTAACCGGCAAAAATCTTTACGATACATTGGTTGCTGAATATGATCGAACTGATGGGATGCTGGCTGGAGCTATTTTAATTGGAAGACTTCCCGTTTCACCAGGCCTTTTCGGTGATGAGCCATTCTGGAATATGTCGGTTTGGTATAAAAGATTCTATATGAAAGATTCGCTGGCTTTCCATTATGCAGATACAGGCAATGTTCTTCAGGGAAAGGATACTGCATTCGGCGGTTACAGCGAACATCGCGGATATCAGGGTAATCATATGCGCCATATCTGGATAACAAGAATAACTTCAGCCAGTTCGACCTATGGCGATACCGTGCTGACAATAAAGCGAGCTCTTGACGCAAATCATAATTATAGAACAGGACTTTCCCGCTTTCCTCACCGAGCATATCAGATTGGCGGCGGCACAGAGGCTGCATTGCGTGAAGTATGGCCTGAAGTAACTAAACTGCCAAGAGTTGGTTTTATAGTTAAGGCTCCTGGAGATACCTTTAAACAGATTTATACTTCCTATCAAGCAGGGAATGCAGGTTCATTATGGGACGTTGACCAGCACATGAATATAAATGGAATAAATCCTGCACCTAATTGGCTTTATATGCACAGTGATTCGCTTATGAATAGGCCGAATCAACTCCGTTTTGCGATGTTGACTGGATGCCATGTGTCAGGTTTCGGCAATTTTGCCAATCAGCACCTCAGTACAAGAGGCGGAGGAGGTGTGTTTGCTGTCGGCGCTGTTGATTATATTTCGTATAACGGTTGTTTCAGTGTTGCTGACTCAACAAGTGATGATAAAAGATTCCGTAAGTATATTGCTGCAAAGGAGCCATGGGGACGTTCATGGATAAGAAGCGGAATGCCGATGCACGTAGGCTATTTTTATGGAGACATGTCTCTTAAGAGCGATCCCTTTCCGTCAAACGCTGTTCCTTTGATTGATACTCTTCGCAAAACAAGACCATCCGCAGGAAAAGTAAGACTGGCAGTGTCTGCAAGAGATGAAGATGGAACGATTGCACTTTATGAGTGGTGGTTCAGCAAGAGCTATAACCTTGGGAAAAATGAACCCGATACGGCTACAACAGTTCCATTTATTGAAATAGATTCCGCTCGATGCACATCATTGGTTAGAATTGAAATTGTTGACAATTATATGGCACGCTGTTTCTTGAATATGCATAAGGACAGCACACGTGCAATTCTCGGATTACAGACTACTGCAGCAGAAAAAGAGATAGAGGCCCTTGTTGAACTGTCACCTTTATCGGTGAATCCTCACCCATTCAATCCATCCACAACAATTTCATTTAATGTGCCGAAACCAGCAGAAGTTGCGTTAAAGATTGTTGATATGAATGGCAAAGTAGTGGCATCATATTCGAAACACTATGCTGCTAAAGGAAGAGGCAGCTATCTCTTCAGTGCTGTTAACGGTAAAGGCGAACGGTTGCCTTCCGGAGTCTACTTTCTTGCTCTGAAGATAGGGGCTACTAAGTACAGTAGAAGCATAGTATTGATGAAATAAGAGATTATTATGATAGTAAAAGCCATTTCGGTAATAGTTTTTGCTGTTTCGCTGCTCTTTGCTGTTCCCGGGTTTGTTGTAAAACCTTTTCTTAGCAAAGATGGGTCTGGTAATTATTGGGTGTCATTTACTCTTAGCGAATCTGCCGATGTGGCTGTATCAATAGTACATGGTAAAACATCATTACCTATTCGCCATCTTGCAGCGGGTGTGCTTGGAAGTAATGCTCCTTTACCTCTTGTTGCCGGGACTCTTACACAAAGTATAAAATGGGACGGCAAAGATGATACGGGAATATCAGTTGCAGACACTGTTCCGCTTTCGGTGCGTGTAAGAGCAGGAATGAAGGTACGGCTTGTAAACATGGTTGGTGATAACCCGGATGTTTTTTATACGGATATCTCTGGCTTGACAGTAGATGAATCAAATAGACTCTATGTTACAGGTTTATCAAACAAACTCAGACGTAATGGCGGGCAGGGTTGCGTAACATTACGGGCTTATGATTCAACTGGCTGTTACATAAAAACCATTTATCCATATTCAGCCGAACTTCAAAAAGATTCTGCAAGAGGTCATGGTATAGTTGAGTCAAGTGATGGTTCTTATGCTCCTAAAATTGCAAGCGTAGAAATACCTATTTTCAGCAATTCACTATTGCCTAGAATCGGAGTAACCGTAATAGCAACACCAGTTCCCGGAGAATTGCTGGCATTCAGGAACGGCAGTTTTCAGACCATACGTACTTCCGGAGGACTTGATCCCTTGTCCACAATAAAGAGCTTCTCGCCTCTTGCATATTCATATTGTCTGGGTACTGATTTTGTTAGCACTTCTGCTAATCCAAGATATCTTTATTTCAGTGGTCGTTTCCGCGGTGCTTCCGCGGGTTGGCAGCAACTTGTACCAAGCGATACCAGCTATTGGCGTGATGGACAGGTATTTAAGCTTGATAAAACGAATGGCTCTGTTGTTCCATGGCTACGCATGGATACTATACCTTTAACTGCGGCAGAGCGAGATACTTTCATAGGGAAAGATGTTTCATATTCAATTTTTCAGGGTACATCTGTTGACGATTCCGGGCATGTATTCGTATGCGACCGGTATAAAAAGAGAGTTGGAGTGTACGACACTCTTGCAACGCTGGTAGATTCAATACCCATTAAATTTGCAGATAATGTTTTTTATTATAAAAAGACCAAAACCGTTTATGTAACCACCCGATGGAGAAATACTATAAACCCGGATCCGAAGGTGTATAACGAGGGAGCTATCTGGCTGTACAAGTTTGACAGCTGGCGCCATCCTTCAGCGCCAGTCTGTTCGGTTAAGATTCATAATGTTCTGATCAGAAATGGCAGTCATACATATTTAGCTGTAACGCAAGCGAATGGTAAGCCTGTTGTATGGGTTGCATATGCATTGTCGGGCATTAAGGGATATGTAGATGAGGGAGAGAACTTTTCACCTCTTAAAGTATTACCTGCAGATGAAACATACAGCTTTGGTCATCTTGAAGTTGATAGAAAAACAGAGACAGCCTTTTTTACTGATAATTCGGCAAATTTTTTCAAAATTCCTGATTGGAATAATCCGGCTGTAGTTGTTTGTTCAACATCATTAAAAAAACCGTTGCTTGCAGTGGATATGGTCGTAAGCCCTGATGGATATTTATATGCAAAAACATCCACAGCGGTTAATGGTTATGGTGGCCCTTTTAGGAGGTTGACACTGGATTATTATCATGCTTCGGCACCTTTTGCAAATACAGGTAAGGATACATGCATACGAAGCGTAATGAGCCGTTATGATGCCTTGACTGGTGAAAAAGGGTTTGCTGTATCGTATCAGGGAAAGGTAGGTTCAATATATTTCCGTGATGCCGGAAGGTCGAAGTATTATGCAATGGAGTTTAATGCAACTGGAGGACAGGATACTTCCAATGGAGTAGAGATCGCAGGAACGTTGACATCTCAGGTTGGTGGAATAAGATATGATAAAGAGGGTAATGTTTACTTGGGTTTCAAAACATATGCTCCTGATCGCATGGTTGATCTTCCCTATATTTTAGACAGATCATATCTGGCAGGAGTTGGGTCAGTAGTAAAATATCCAGGAAGTCAATATGGATTTCAAACCACATATACATCAGGAATTGCTGCAACGCCAGGTGCGCTAAAGGTGTATCCTGCTGATTTGTCTCCATTACCAGGTGGCTCCGGTGACTGCGCGTGCAGAACGCCCCGTTTTGATGTTGACCCATTTGGCCGTCTTTTTATCCCAAGTTCTATTACCCAAAAGGTTTCTGTTCTTGACAATAATGGCAATAAGATTATTCAGTTTGGCCAGTACGGCAACAGAGACTCAAGAGGAGGTTTGCCCGGCGGGTCTGTTAATACACCATCTATTCCATTTGCCTGGCCTGTAGCAGCCGTTGCTTCAGAGGATCATGTCTTTGTAACCGATCTTGTAAATTGCCGTATAGTTCGCCTTAAAATGGATTACGAACTTGACAATATGCCCGGTGTTGCGGCCGAACAGAAAACAGAGCCTGCTGCTGTTTATCAAACAGCTCTCAATGCTTTTCCAAACCCATTTAACCCGGTAAGCTATATAAACATCACTCTTTCAAAAGCTATGCCTATAAATCTGGCTGTGTATAATGCGTCAGGCAGACTTGTCAGAACATTATACAGTGGAGCAGGAAAAATTGGAAACAATAAATTCATGTGGAATGGAGTTGGCTCAAATGATATTCCTGCAGCTTCAGGTCTCTATTTTGTAAGACTGACAGCAGGAAGTAAGATTCTGAATAAGTCTGTAGTACTAACTCGATAAATTTCTGTAATTAAGGAGTCTATAAAATGGTTCTGTCAAAAGTAGTTTTTGTCTTTACATTAATTGCTTTGTCTAATATAGATGTTTTTCCAGCGTTGCCAAGTGAGTCGGGACCAACGGTTGCGCTTATAAAAGCTTCCAAAGAGCGAACCTTTATTGCACTTGGAGCACCAGCAGCCGATTCGGTTTGGGGCAAAGCCTATGGTAGAGCATGGGGAGGCAAGGGGTTTATTGGCGTACCTCATTTACGGGCTGCTTTTTTAGCAGGTGAAGGGTATCATTCCGGTATAAGAACTGTTAATGGCAGAATTTACGGACTTGATGACTACTGGTACTATGATATAAACGGCCACCGTTGGGTCAATATTTTCCCAGGGACGGATGTCACCAATTTTAAGCAGAATGTAATTGATGGAAAGATAAAAGTTGATTCTCTTGGTAGAGGACTAGACAGTACGGGAATGCCTTTACCATGCCATCTTTTGATACATGCGTGGGGATACTTGACATATGACTCAGATGCAAAAAAGATCATATTCTATGGAACCAGTGGCGGTTTCAGCCGTTATTTCATGCCTGGAATGGGTTCGGGGCAGCCAACAAGTGCTTTTCAGTCAATGGATGGCGGATTGTCCTTGCTTGAAGCACAGGGGCTTAATAAGAGCGGCCCGGTTTGGGGGCCATGGGCTTACAATACAGTAACTGGAAAATTTGAACATGAACTTGCTAATAATGGACGTACTTTAGGCGGTGATGCATTCGGTCAGTTTATGTACATTCCAAGCAAAAAAAAGCTGCTGTATGCAGAGAGACAGGCCGTTTGGTATGATCCCGCTGCAAAATTATGGAGTTCTGTTGTCCCGACCCAGTCTGGATTGGAAGGTATCGAATTTTCC
>JAEUSG010000185.1 GCA_016788315.1 Fibrobacterota bacterium
CTGATAATATCACGATATTTGATGATCGTAATCCGCAAATGACGCTGGCCGGCTTTCCTGAAAGGAATACGCCTGGACAAAGCCGCATTTTAGTTGCACCGTGGTCTACTGAAAGTCTGACAATTCTGCAAACTCCGCAAAAACTCTCATCCATGATTACTGAATGCGACTATCTCATAAATGTACCGGTTCTGAAAGTTCATCCCTATGCAGGAATTACCTTCGCTCTTAAGAACTATTACGGTTTAATTGATAATCCAAGCGCTCTGCATGGTAACCTTTGCACTCCGGGTATAGCTGAAGTTTACAAGTATGCCCATGCAAAGACAAAGCTTATTGTTGGCGACGCAATATTTGGCTCATATGTAGGCGACAACACAACTCCACCTAATTTTATCCCTAAATCCATTTATATAGGATCTGATCCTGTGGCTATGGATTTATATGCTTTGTACAGAATTAACAAAGAGCGCACTTTAAAAAACAGAGCATTGATATCTGTTGATGGTGACGGTGACGCACGTCACATATCTGTCGCTGGCAGCGCACCATATAATCTTGGTGATCTCTCATTTGCTCCAAGTTCAGTTGAGGTGAAAACTTTATGAGAATTCTATTACTGATACTACTTCTTCTCTTAAACTGTGAAAAGAGCTCCAATCCGGGAGCTGCCGTTGATCCTGCAGAACTGCTTCCTTATGATAATGACATCAGCAGTTATACCAAGAAGGGAAGTACATCAATTCTTTCAGACGCAGCATCCATATACAATGCAATTGACGGTGCAGCCGAAAAGTATATCGACCTCGGATTTATTGAGGGGGTTTTTCAAAAGTACAGTAATTCATCTACCGATCTTGATGTTTCTATCTTTAATCATGGTTCAAATGAAAATGCTTTAAGAGTACTGGATGAGTTTTATCCGTCGAGCCCTGAAATACTTCTTTCAACTGAAGAGGGCGGTATGATGGTCCTTGATCACGGATTGATCGGAAGATATTCTCTTCATTATGTTAAGGCTGGAATTTATACCAGGATAGATACGAATGAGAAAACAGATATTATATTAAGTACTGCTAAACAATTCTGCTATAACATCGGCAATAAGATACTACTCGAGTAAAGGAGAGAAAATAATGATTAAGTTTTTAATAATGTCTGCAATTTGTATATCCTGCTTTAGTGAAGTTCCATCATCACTTTTACCCGCCGATAATGCGGTTGCCGGGTGGGTTAAAATCGGACAATCAAACTGCGTATCAGGCACAGCAGCCAACAGCTCCGACCTTTATAAACTAATCGACGGCGGTGCTGATGTATATATTAACCGCGGGTTTGCAGGATGCGCTCTAACAGGATATTCGAACGGAACAGACACCATTTGCATAGAGATTTATGACCAATCAAGAAAGGATAGTGCTCTTTCTCTTTTCAGATATTACGAGTTCGGCGAGTATGAAAAGATCAGCGGTATTGGTGACACTGCCAAAATGGACACCTCTCCAGCATTTGCTAACAGAATTGAAATGGTTGCCGGCCGCTACTTTATAAGAATGGATATACAGAACAAGTCGCGCACGCTTGTTCCTACAGCGAAAGCCCTTGCAGCCAAAATTTCAGAAGCAGCTATAGCGGTGGAGAAACGGCCTTCTCAAGGAGCCACAAAAGCATCGATCAACGTTCTGCCATTATCAAAAAACGGTTCATATAAAATATCGGTTACCGGCGCTTATGGAGAGACCCTTAGAGTTTCCATATTGAATTGCACTGGAACCAAGATTACCGAAGTGCCATTAATAAAAAGCGGCAATATCCATGAAGGTACATGGAATGGCTACGGATCCAATGGTAAGAAAACAGCACCATCTACGTATATCGCGCAGATAAGAGTTGAGCAGAAACTGATCAGTACAAAGTTTACAGGCTACTAGCGAACCAATGTAAAGGAAGCTTTTCGCTGATCCTTTCCAGCTTTGATATAGACTACATAGTTTCCTGATGCGGCAGCCTGTCCGGAATTGTCTTTGCCTTCCCACACAAAGTGGTTGACAATACCTGCAACCACGGACTCCTCTTTGAAGACACACTGTCCAAGACTGTCAAAGACTTCAACATGAACAGGTTTGCCAACATGCTCATGTGAAAATGTATAATCAAAACAGGTACGTGGATTAGCTGGGTTAGGTCTGACCGTTATGCTGGATACAGCAATCGCTGATTTTGGAGACAGTCGTTCCTGTCCAGTCCAGCCAACGGCTACCTCATTGATAATTTTACCGACATTTTGCTGTGATTCATCAATTGTGCCAATATTATAAACAGTCTCTGTTCCAACCGCAACACCTCCTGAAAGTTTCAGGTATGTAGGTAAATTTGAAACAGCATAGCTTCTTACAGGATTTGCATTGAGAGACATTATTTTATGCATCTGCATTTCGATAGCAACAGGATCTGTGCTCATAAGTATTGTATCGCACTGCACTCTTGTGCTGACAACCGAAGGATCCATAGTCTTAGCATAGCGGTTATAATTGTCGGGATTACTGTTTGTACTTGGACCATTACCATAATTGGTAGCATAAATTGCATTGCCCACTGTCAAAACCGTTTTGGCAAATACAGGACCGAGACAGTTTATATCACGTAAATACGGGGGAGTTGTAATGTTATCGTGATAGGAAGTGGGATATGTGCCATAGTGGCTCTTGAATCCAAGGGTTGCATTACCAGCGTAGCTACTATGTCCACGAATACCTGGTATATTAATCAAAAATTCAGCGTTATAAAGTGTGTTTGCATAATTAGCACCTCTAGCACCATCTCCATGTGAACTCAATGTATCTGTTGGTCTAAGTGTAATTCCGGGAAAATTTGTTGCATTATAACCTTTAGCTGAAAAGGCATTGGAGTTGTTTCCATCGTAGATGGTTATATTGCTTCTTGTAAGAGTGACAGGAGAGGATGCCGTACCGAAGTTCATCTGCATCAGACCTTCAACCATTGCAGCAACAATATATGGATGGCCGGGAACTACTCCGCTGCTTAGCAGGTTTATCTTGATTGCTATTTTTGAGTTGGCGTTAAGTGTTGCAGGGAAAATTGCCTTCCAGGCTGCCCCAACTGTTGTTTCGCCGGTAAGCATCTTTATAGAATCATCAACCATCTTGGTTAAAATGGTTTTATCAGCAGCAGTACCGCCTGTCTGTGTTGCAGCATGTTTGTTGTTATAGTTCACAACAACGCGCCCGGGCCATTTGTTCATTGGACTTACAGCCGCTTCTGCCGAAGAGGGAGAAAGAGAAATCAAACCTGGAACAAGCGTAGTCGCAACTGCAGCGCCTGTGCCTGCCTTCATGAAACCTCTGCGGGAACATTTAAAATCGTTCATTTTGATTCCTCCTGTTTATAATCAAAATATTATTGTTTACCGTTACCGCCGGATAGTGAATTCACAAATAAACCACAGGCCTTATCAATTGCATCGCGCAGGGCTGTTTCGTATGCAAAAAATGAGACTCCCGCATTTTCACCGGCTGAGAGGCTTGTAAGAAGCTTGCCGGAACTGAGATCGATGATATCAGCAAAAATATCAATGCTGCATGAAGATGTTCTGGTGGCCGGCATGCCTGGTTGTGCGGCACCCTGCTGAATTACTTCATCAATGGTAACGTTTCGAATGCATATTGCGATTTTAGCGTTGTTCTTAGTCGTAAAATTGCTCGATGGATTCTGTATAGAGTTGTAGGCCTCGATGCTGTTATTTGTAGAAACATCGAATCCTGCGGCACCGAAACCATTCCATAGTTTTCTCGTTAAATCGATCATAAAAGCTGCGTCTGAATTATATACGTTGTTGTACGACTTTTTGAATTCCTTGAGAGTTACTGTTGGCCCGCCGACAATTACGATAGGCGTTGTTTTTAATGTGGCAATATTGAAGCCTGGTTCCTGAAAAGAGATCGAAAATCTTGATGTTGAACAGCCTGAGAATAATATCAAGGCGGAAAGTATACCGATTATTTTTTTCATAGAATGTTCCTGTTAGTTAATTTTGTTTTTAAAAATATTTATTGTAATCACACAATACCGATTTCTTTTAGCCATAAGTAAATAGCTTCATCTCGTTCTCTCGCCACTGTACCTAGGCCATGATCACCATCCTCAAATTCTATATGTTTGACCTGCTTTTCAGCCTTCTTAAGAGCTAAGTAACAAATATATGCATCACCTTGACGCCATATATTATCCTTCTTTCCTTGGAGTATTAAAACTGGGCAATTCGTTTTATCAATAGAATAAAGAGCAGAATTTCCTACAAAATCCGTAAAATATTCAGCTTTTCGTTCTACTCCAAACATTGATGCAGTGCCACCATTGGCAAGTACTGATAAATTTTCAGCTAATACTTTTGCAGGACTATTTGGCATGCCAACAAATGCTGTATTACAAGATGCTGTCAGTATTGCGAAACTGCTTCTGTTGAAATCTTGCGCGAATCGTAAACTGCAAACGGTTCCAGCACTAACTCCGTATGTTCCAATTTTACTTCCCTGGGACCATTTCTGTTCGCAAACCCAATCAAAAACATCTTCCAAATTTGATTTGTAGCGTTTGTGAGTTACTAATGCAGGATCACCACCCGTTTTACCGCATCCGAAATAGTCGAATACAACAACGCCTATGTCATCGAACATAAATGGATTTTTTTGACCAGCAGGAGATTCCCAACCACCACAAACAATAACTATTGGATTACCTGCTTTGAAATTTATTGGCAGAAATGCAGTAATAAAATTCTTGTCATTCGTATCCAGCCTAGCTGATATTTTTTCCACAATGGACTCCTGGTTATCGATCGGTAAAGTGAATTAAAAAATTATCTAGCCATCTATATCGATGATCGTCATATTCAAACGAAGTTTTACAAGAGAATCTGGATATTTTCCCTTCTTTTGATACGATCACTTCCATATGACCTCCATCGTAATCAAAAATAGGTGGAGATAGAACCAAGTCGAAAAGATTCCTCCGACTAATTGATTTCATTTCCCATATCTTAAAAGAATTTAAACTGTCACGAAGTTCGAATAATTTATTTACGTTAAAGGAATCCAACTCCTGAATCTGTTCGTTTTGCCTAAGATATAATTTCATCATCGGAACATTTTTTTTCAATGTGAATTCAAATACCCGATACCCAGTATAGATATAATAATGATAGAAGCGTACACGATAATCTGGCGGATTAAAGTCAGTGAAATTAAAGGAAGGTATGCGGTAGACGCTATCAAGCCAGCTATGTTCATATGAGCCGACTTTATCTTTAGGTGCATAATAATCAAATTGTGGTAGAAGATTATAAATTCTTTCGTAATTGATGACAAACGTTGCGATGAGTATTAGTAAAAAAAGACGTTTTTTATAAATCTGTCCTAAAAAACCTTTGCCGGGTTGATTTGTGCGTACAATAATAATACCTAGTATCCAACTTG
>JAEUSG010000226.1 GCA_016788315.1 Fibrobacterota bacterium
TATACCGGCGAAGACGGCTGTGAAATAGTAATAGACAATAGTGCAGCGGCAGGAATCTGGGATCTGCTCCTTTCGAAAGGAGTAAAACCGATTGGTCTTGGTGCACGTGACACTCTTAGACTTGAGATGGGTTACACTCTATATGGTCATGAAATTACTGCTGAAACAAATGTTCTTGAAGCAGGGTTGGGCTGGATTGTTAAGCTTGACAAGGCTGCAGATTATCCAGGTAAAAAGGCGCTTAACGAAGCAAAAGCAGCTGGACTAAAGAGAAAACTTATCGGTCTCGTTTCTGCCGAGAAAGGTATTCCTCGTGCTGGATGCGAAGTTTGGCAGAATGGCAAAAAGATTGGTGTAGTGACTTCCGGCGGACAGTCTCCCATAATGAATAAAGGGGTAGCACTTGCCCTTGTCGAATCGGGTTCTGCGGCAATGAACGACACTGTTGAAGTTGACGTTCGCGGCCGTAAAATTGCACACACCGTAACAAAAAGGAAGTTCGTGTGATTTCCGAACGGGAAGCTGTTTTCAGAATCCTTGACGCCAATTTCAACAGGCTGCGTGAGGCCATTCGTGTTATAGAGGAATCTGAACGCTTCTTTCTGGAAAATCCTGCGCGTGCTGCATCACTTAAGTCGATGCGTGATATACTCCGTGACGCCTATTGTTTATTGCCGGAGCCTGAATTGCTCTCTGCCAGGGAAAGTGTGAATGATTTAGGACGAGAATCCAAAGGGGTAGGAGAGATGGATCGCAGTGGTATAAAAGGAATTGTTGCGGCAAATTTCAAACGCGGCCAGGAAGCGGCGCGTGTGATAGAAGAATATGCAAAGATGGTGAATATTGACACGGCAAAAAAGGCAAAAGAGATCCGTTTTTTGTTGTATGATATGGAAAGGACGAACGATGTACAAACCGCGAAATGAACGATATGACGGTATGACGTATAGACGATGCGGCAGGAGCGGTCTGAAATTGTCGGCGCTCTCATTAGGTTTGTGGCACAATTTTGGCGAGCCGGATAATTTCAATAATATGCAATCGCTGCTGTTCAGGGCGTTTGATCTCGGCATAACACATTTTGATTTGGCAAACAATTACGGTCCCCCTCCAGGTTCTGCAGAAACCCATTTTGGGCGCATTCTAAAGTCGGATCTGGGGCAGTACAGAGATGAAATGGTAATTTCAACAAAGGCTGGCTACAGAATGTGGACGGGGCCATATGGCGATAACGGCAGCAGGAAGTATCTAATCTCAAGTCTGGATCAGAGCCTTACGAGAATGGGACTTGATTACGTCGATATCTTTTACCACCACAGGCCTGATTACGAAACGCCACTAGAAGAAACTATGAGCGCATTAAATTCTATAGTGAGACAGGGAAAAGCTCTTTACGTTGGTCTTTCAAACTATAAGCCAGACGAATTTCTGAAAGCGTCAAGAATACTGCGCGAGCTTGGAACGCCATGTCTTATTCATCAGCCCTCTTATTCCATACTGAACAGGTGGATTGAACCGGAACTACTTAAGTGTCTCGACACAGAAGGTGTCGGGTGCATTCCGTTTTCACCATTAGCACAGGGAATACTTTCAGATAAATACTTAAAAGGCATACCGGCTGATTCAAGGGCATCAAAATCTCATACATTTTTGAAACCTGATAGGCTGACTCCAGAGCTATTGGCCAAAATAGAGAAGTTGAATGGGCTTGCGACCCAGCGCGGTCAATCACTTGCTCAGATGGCCGTTGCATGGATTCTAAGGCATCAGGGGGTAACATCAGTGCTGATTGGAGCGAGTAAAACAGCACAATTAGAGGACAATCTTGCCGCTCTTAAGAATCTCTCATTTTCAGCAGATGAACTCACTTTTATAGATAATCTTTGTCCTATAGTTTAAGTGTTTAATATTTTCTTGGACTTATGTTTTGAACATTAGAATAACAAATTAAGGAGATAGAAAAGATGCAGAACAGAAAATTCTTTCTTGATGAATCCGACATTCCAAAGCAGTGGTACAACCTTGCGGCCGATTTGCCTACGCCTATGCAGCCGCCTCTAGGTCCGGATGGCAAGCCTGTTACACCTGAAATGCTTGCTCCAGTGTTCCCAATGAACCTCATTGAACAGGAAGTCAGCACAAAACGCTGGATAGATATTCCTGAAGAAGTTCTTGATATTCTGTATCGCTGGCGCCCGTCACCACTCAGACGCGCGGTATATCTTGAAAGATTTCTGAAAACTCCTGCGAAAATCTATTTCAAGGACGAAAGTGTAAGTCCTGCAGGCAGCCATAAGCCAAACACAGCTGTTCCTCAGGCATGGTACAACAAGCAGTTCGGCATCAAACGCATTACAACAGAAACAGGAGCAGGTCAGTGGGGAACCGCTCTCTCTCTTGCATGTAATCTCATGGGTCTTGAGTGTAAAGTGTTCATGGTTCGAATCAGCTTCGACCAAAAGCCATTCCGCAAAATGATCATGGGTGTTTGGGGGGCTAATTGTGTAGCATCTCCATCTACAGAAACACAGGCAGGACGTGACATTCTTGCACAGATGCCGGATACCCCGGGCTCTCTTGGAATTGCAATCTCTGAAGCTATTGAAGCTGCTGTAACTGATAAAACAGGTCAGACCCGTTATGCACTTGGCAGCGTTCTGAACCATGTGCTCCTTCATCAGACCATCATTGGACTTGAAGCAAAGAAACAGCTTAAGATTGCCGGAGAAAAACTGCCCGATATCGTTATCGGCTGTGCTGGTGGTGGAAGTAATTTTGCCGGGTTGGCTTTCCCGTTTGTTTACGATAAAATCAACGGTGCAAAGATGGAAATCTATCCTGTTGAACCTGAGAGCTGCCCAAAGATGACTAAGGGTCCATTTGTATACGACCACGGTGATACCGCCGGAATGACTCCGCTTCTTCCTATGCACTCACTTGGTCACACATTTATTCCAGAGCCGATACACGCCGGCGGACTTCGTTATCATGGTATGGCTCCTCTTGTAAGTCAGGCTGTAGTAGAAGGGTTGTGCACTCCAAAAGCGTATGGTCAGATGAAGTGTTACGAAGCAGCCATGACATGGGCAAAAACAGAAGGTACAATCTGCGCACCGGAAACAAGTCATGCAATTGCATGCGTAATTGACGAAGCTGTAAAAGCAAAAGATGAAGGTAAAGAGAAGGTTATTTTGTTTAATTACAGCGGTCACGGGCTCATGGATTTGGTTGGATATGACAAATACCTATCAGGTCAGCTCTCTGATTATGCGCTTCCAGACAGTGATGTTAAGAAGTTCCAGTCTTCATTCGCAAACTTCCCGAAACCGGAAGTAAAAAAGACAGGGAAATGGTAATTTTACAATTAAAGATACATCAGGAGAAAATGAATAATGAATGATTTAAAGGTTCTGGATCGTGCAGCAGATAATATTAGAATTCTGGCTGCATCAATGGTAGAGAAGGCCAAGTCCGGCCATCCGGGCGGCGCTATGGGCGGTTCTGATTTTGTTAATCTGCTTTATACTGAGTTTCTGCAGTTCGATCCATCTGATATGGAATGGAGAAACAGAGATCGTTTCTTCCTAGATCCAGGTCATATGTCGCCGATGCTTTA
>JAEUSG010000252.1 GCA_016788315.1 Fibrobacterota bacterium
GATAAACGTGAAAGAGTTCAAAGAATTCTTCAGATGCATGCCGATAAGCGCAGCGAGATCGAAAGTGCCGGAACAGGAGCAATTGTTGCTCTTTCTGGTCTGAAACATACCTTAACTGGTCATACGTTAAACGACGACAAACCGGGTGTTTTGTTGGAGTCTATAAAATTTCCCGAACCGGTTGTTGAAATTGCTATAGAGCCGAAGTCAAAGGTTGATCTTGAGAGAATGGTAGAGGCTCTTTCTAGAATGATGGAAGATGATCCTACCTTTCGCGTCAGAAAAGACGAACATACGGGCCAAACGATCATCTCTGGAATGGGCGAGCTTCATCTTGATGTTATCACAAGACGACTTGTTGATGAATTCAAGGTTGCAGCTAATATAGGTCGTCCTCAGGTTGCTTATTCGGAAACGGTTAGCAAGTCTGCGGTTGTTGATTTTGTCTATGATAAACAGACAGGCAACAAGAGACTATATGCTCGCGTTGTCTTGTCGATTGAACCGCAGGAAGCTAAATCCGGTATCGGGTTTTCTTCGAAGGTTCTGGCAGGCCAAATTCCAAAAGAGTACATCCTTTCCGTCGAAAAGGGCGTGAGAGATGGTTTGTACTCAGGTGTAATGGCAGGTTATCCTGTCATCGACGTAAAAGTCGTGTTCGAAGAAGCAAGTTTTCATCCTTCTGATTCTTCAGATTTATCATTTCAAATGGCAGCATCAATGGCAGTTAGAGAGGCTTTATTAAAGGCTTCCTCTGTTATTCTTGAACCTGTTATGAAAGTAGATATTTTCGTTCCGGATGAGTTCACCGGAAGTGTTGTCGGTGATATAAATCGTCGCAATGCGCAGGTTAATCATCTCGAAGTTAAAAACGGAATACAAACCATAACTGCGACCGCTCCTTTAATTGACATGTTTGGATATGCAACAATGTTAAGGTCGGTAACGCAGGGTAGGGCATCATTCACTATGGAATTCTCACATTATGCAGAAGTGTCAGCGGAAACCCGAAAAAGATTAACGGGTTGTTAAAATAGTTTTAGAGTTGCAAGTTATAAAACTCTCTGAATGAAGGAGTGTCAAGGTGGCTGGAGAGAAAATTAGAATAAAGTTGAAGTCTTTCGATCATAACATGCTGGATAAGTCAGCTGCGGATATAGTTCGCACGGCAAAAACATCGGGAGCACGCATTTATGGTCCGGTACCTCTTCCAATTAAAAAGAAGACCTATACTGTTTTGCGTTCACCATTCGTAAACAAAAAGTCCAGAGAACAGTTTGAAACACGCATACATAAGAGATTGATCGATATTATCGATTCAACGCCACAGACAATTGATTCGCTTATGAAGCTGGATCTCCCTGCAGGAGTTGATGTCGAAATCAAGGTCTGATAAAAGTGACTGACAGATTGTAAGAGAGGATATTTGTTAAATATGATCAACAAGATATTTGCGAAGAAAGTCGGGATGACTTCCTGGTTCGATGCTTCTGGCAGGAGAGTTCCTGTTACTGTGGTTGAAGTTATGCAGGGAAAAGTTGTTCAGATTAAAAATGTAAGTAACGATGGCTACAATGCAATCGTAGTAGGTTTTTCACCAGTCGAAGAGCGTAAAGTAAACAAACCAAGGCTTTCTCTTTTTAAGAAGGTTGGTATTGCCCCTGTTAGAGAGTTAAGAGAGATTAAAGTAGACGACGTAAAGTCTTTTACTTTAGGGCAGGATATCGGAATTGAAGCTTTCGGCGAATCAAAGCTTGTAAAAGTAATAGGCACTTCTAAAGGTCTTGGCTTTACTGGAGTTATCAAGAAACACAATTTCCAGCGTGGTCGTGAAACACACGGTAATAAAATGCATCGCGAAGGTGGTTCTATCGGAAACCATACGGATCCAGCTAAAGTATGGAAAGGCAAGAAAATGGCTGGACATCATGGTGATGCAAAGATTACAGTAAAAAATATTGAAGTTGTTAAAGTGTTTCCTGAGAAACGCCTCATTCTTTTGAAGGGTGCTGTTCCGGGGGCTAATAATCGTATCGTCGACATTCTGAAAGCATAAGGAAGATATATAATGGCAGAAGCAGTAGTTTATTCCAAAGAGGGTAAGGAAAAGGGCAAAGAGGTTCTTTCTGAAGCTCTGTTCAATGTGCCGGGAAATGATGCACTTGTTTACGAATATGTAAAGAATTATCTTGCTAATCAAAGACAAGGTACTTCAAAGGCAAAAACACGTGCTGAGGTTTCCGGCGGTACAGTAAAACCTTGGAGACAAAAGGGAACCGGTAGAGCACGTTCTGGTGATAATACATCTCCAATTTGGGTTCGAGGCGGTAAAGCTTTCGGTCCTAAGCCAAGGGATTATTACAGTCTTCTTCCTGTTAAGAAGAGAAGAGCTGCTTTCCTTTGTGCATTATCTGAAAAAGCCCGAAAAGGAAAGGTTCTTGTTTTAGAAGATTTAACAGTTGCAACACCAAAGACCAAAGAGTTTGTTGGTGTGTTGAAAAATCTCAAAGTTGATTCTCAGAAAAATCTTATAGTTGTTGACACGTACAGCAAAGAGCTTTTTCTTGCAGCTAGAAATATAAAGAATACAGAGATCAAAAAAGTTGCTCAGACAAACGCATATGACATACTGAATTCTGTAAATCTTATAATGTCAAAAAAAGCAATTGATGCTATCAAGTCAAAATACGAAAAGGCTGGAGCATAAATTATGACAAACAGAGATATAATCAAGTTTCCGTCTGTTACAGAAAAGAATAATATTCAGCGATTGAATCAGAATAAGTATGCATTTATTGTTCATACTGATTCCAATAAAATACAGATTCAGAAAGCTGTTCAAAGCATTTTCGGTGTAAAGGTAGTTTCAGTAAATACACAGTCCAGAATTGGTAAGTTAAAGAGAACTGGACGTTATGAAGGTCGCAGATCTTCATGGAAAAAAGCAATCGTTACAATCGAAAAAGGTCAGAACATACCTATTTTTGAAGGAGCATAGGTCAGAATGGCAGTAAAGAAGTTTAAACCCTATACGAAAACAATGCGCTACAAGACTGTAGCGGATTTTAGCGAACTTACAAAAAAAGCTCCTGAACGCTCTCTTCTTAAACCGTTAAGAAAAAGCGGCGGCAGAAATAATCAGGGGCACTTGACTTCGCGGCATATTGGCGGCGGTCATAAACAGAAAATGAGAATAGTTGATTTTCTGCGAAACAAAAATGGTGTCCCTGCAAAGGTAACAGCTCTTGAGTATGATCCAAATAGATCCGCCCGTTTAGCGTTGCTAGTTTATAACGATGGTGAGAAAAGATATATTATCGCTCCCAACGGTCTTAAAGTCGGTGCTACTCTTGTTTCCGGTTCGAATGTTCCGGTTGAGGTCGGTAATGCAATGCCGCTTATTGAAATTCCTGCCGGTACAGATGTGCATGGCATAGAACTTAGAAGAGGCAAAGGCGCTCAGGTTGCTAGAAGTGCAGGATCCTTCTGCACTGTAATGGCGAAAGAAAACGGAATGGTTCAGCTTAAAATGCCATCCGGCGAAATCAGACTTTTCCGTGGTGAGTGTTTTGCAGTTATAGGTCAGGTTGGGAATATAGAACATGAAAATATTGTAGTAGGCAAAGCAGGCAGAACACGCTGGAAGGGAATCCGTCCTCATGTTAGAGGTATGGCTATGAATCCTGTTGATCACCCTATGGGCGGTGGAGAAGGTCGTTCAAAATCTGGTGGTGGATATCAGCATCCAGAGTCACCTTGGGGGCTTGCTGCAAAGGGTAAAAAGACACGCAATACGAAAAAAGTCAGCAGTAAGTATATAATAAAACGTTATAGTGACAAGTGATAGGTGGAGGAATAAATAATGTCCCGATCGATCAAAAAAGGCCCGTTTGTAGATGACCATCTTGCGAAAAAAGTCCAGAAACTTAATGATGCTAGTGAAAAAAAGGTCATAAAGACTTGGTCGCGTCGGTCAACAATAACACCGGATTTTATAGCACATACTTTTAACGTGCATAACGGTAAGAAATTTGTACCTGTATATGTATCTGAAAATATGGTTGGCCATAAACTTGGTGAATTTGCTCCGACCAGAACTTTCAAAGGTCATGGCGGAAAACTGAAAGAAAAAGCAGCTACAGTTAAGTAGTAGGAGTACACAATAGATGGAATCTCGTGCTAAATTAAACCGTCTTCTGATGTCCGCCCGTAAGGTTCGTCAGGTTGCAGACGTTATCAGATCTAAGGGCGTTGATGATGCGCTCAATTATCTTGCAGCTCTAAAAGGTATGAAAAGAGCTATTGAGCCTCTTGAAAAAACTGTAAAATCAGCAGTTGCAAATTTCATGCAGGTTAATCCGAGTGCACAAACAGATAAACTTGTAATTAAACAGTTACTTGTTGATTCTGCGTCATCACAAAAGAGAATTAGAGCTAGAGCTAAAGGAAGTGCCTACAGGCGCTTGAAACGTTCTAGTCATATAACTGTCGTTATTTCCGATTAAGGAGGATGTAGCTTTGGGTCAGAAAACTAATCCGTATGGCCTTCGTTTGGGCATCAACAAGACTTGGAATTCGCGCTGGTTTGCTAAAAGTGATAAGTTTGCTCCTCTTCTAAAAGAAGATATGCTTATCCGCAGATACATCGGGATAAGACTTCAGAAAGCAAGCATTAGCAATGTTGGCATCGATAGAACTGCTAAGCGAATCATTGTAAATATATTTACTGCACGCCCTGGTATCGTTATCGGTAAAAAGGGCGAAGAAGTTGAAAGACTGAAAGAGGAGCTTCAGCACATCACAGGAAAAGATGTATATATTAACATCAGAGAAATCAAACGTCCTGAGATTGATTCAATGCTTGTTGGCGAAAATATAGCACAGCAGATTGTAAGGAGAATTTCTTATAAGCGTGCAATGAAAAAAGCAATGCAGTCAGCAATGCGCATGGGCGCTCTTGGTATTAAGATTTCCTGCTCAGGCCGTTTGGGTGGTGCAGAAATGTCAAGACGTGTTACCTTGAGAGAAGGCAGAGTTCCTCTGCATACGCTCCGCGCTGATATTGATTATGCTACCGCTGCAGCTAAGACTACTTATGGTCTTATCGGAATAAAGGTTTGGATTTTTAAAGGTGAAATCATTCAGCGTGATAAGCAGAACGCTGATATGGCGATGTAAGTTTCAATAGAATAGAATTGAGGATGTGATGTTAAGTCCCAGCAAAGTTAAACACCGTAAGATTCAAAAGGGTCGCATGAATGGTAAAGCTTACCGTGGTGAGGCCGTAACTTTTGGTGATTTTGGAATGAAAGCACTTGAACCGGCGTGGATAACAGCCCGTCAGATTGAAGCAGCCCGTATTGCTATATCACGATATGTCAAGAAGGGCGCGAAGATTTGGATTAGGCTTTTCCCAGATAAACCTATCACTAAGAAGCCTGCCGAAACACGAATGGGAAAAGGTAAAGGCTCGCCTGAATATTGGGTAGCCGTTGTTAAGCCAGGAAGAATTCTTTTTGAAGTGGCCGGCGTTGACGCTGAACATGCAAAAGAAGCTTTAAGACGCGGTGCACAGAAGCTTCCTATAAATACTAGCTTCGTATCGGTGGAGGATTAATTATAATGGCAACAGAAAAAGCCCGAGCACTTCGTGGGGTTTCTCCCGATGATCTGCAGCAGAAAGAGGCTGCAATTAAAGAAGAGCTTTTCAATCTTCGCTTTCAGCAGAAGGTAGGACAGATTGAGAATCCTCTTAAAATCAGAACACTCAGAAAAGAGTTGGCGAGAGTTCTGACTGTCAAAGGTGAAAAGCGTAATAGTAACAAGAAGAATGCCGCGGAGGGCAAATGATCGAACGTAAGAACAGAAAAGTAAGACAAGGTCTTGTTATGAAGAACGCCATGCAGAAGACCGTAGTTGTTAAGATGGAAAAACATGAGAAGCATACACTTTATCACAGAATTGTTGCCAGGTCAACAAAAGTGATGGCTCATGACGAGAACAACGAATGCAAAATTGGTGATTTGGTGGAAATAATGGAAACACGACCAATTTCAAAAAACAAATGCTGGCGTGTTGTTAAAGTCCTTAAAAAGGCAGATTAACGGAGTATATGTATGATACAAACAGAATCAAAGCTCCATGTTGCTGATAATTCGGGCGCTAGAACTGTACTTTGCATTAAAGTACTAGGCTCTTCGAAAAGACGATATGCTTCTGTTGGTGATATAATTGTCGTTTCGATTAAAGATGCCATGCCTGGAAGCAACTTAAAAAAAGGAGAGGTAGCGAAGGCGGTTATTGTCCGTACCTCAAAAGAAGT
>JAEUSG010000255.1 GCA_016788315.1 Fibrobacterota bacterium
GCATATGCTCAACAGCGCCAGCTGATGCTTGTGCCGTGCCTTCAGTAAGACCTGCAGCTCCTTCGTTTGGAATTATTATGCCGTGTGCACCTGCACAAAGGGCGCTTCTGATTATTGCTCCGAGGTTATGCGGATCTTCAACACCTTCAGGTATAACAAAGAGGGCAGGGGGGCTCTGCTCTGCAATATTCAGCAAATCTTCTATAGTAGCATAGTCACGAAGTGCCACGCGCGCAATGACACCCTGTGTATTACCTCTCGACATTGCGTCCAGCTTTGCCTGATGAACGAGGCTTATAGGAATCTTCTTTTTTCTGCATACCTTGAGTATTTCAAAAAGGCGAATTCCGTTTGTCGATTTCTCAATAAAGACCTTTTCAATGGAACGGCCGCTGTTTAATGCCTCCATTACCGGATGGATGCCGATGATCTGGTCAGATGTGTTGTTGGTGGCCATTAAATTGTTCCTGTTTAAAGTTCTTTTGTATAAGATACAATTTGACGCATGGTATCTTCATAGGAAGTATGCAATATTCCCTGAATACCGACCTTCGCTGCTGCATCGAGATTTTTCTGCAGGTCGTCGATGAAAATGGTTTCCTGTGGTTCCAATGCATATAATTTTACGATCTTTGCAAAGGCTCCAGTGTCAGCTTTCATCATGCCGTATTTAAACGAGAGAATGGTACCATCTACCATATCTTCCAAATTCCATTTGTCGTTGAGATGGTTCCAGTGCAGAGTATCTGTATCTGAGAGGATGAATGTTTTAAATTTTTTTCTGCATTCTATAAAAAAAAATAGCATGTCGCGGTCTGGCGTGAAAATTGAACACCATATGTCTGATGCTTTTTCGTAGCTCATTTTTGTGCAGAGCGCCTCATTCAGCCGATTTATAAACAGGCCTGTAGGAATAGCTCCGGTGCCAAAATCGTTGAAGAGTTTTGCATATTCGGGACCCTTCATCTTAGTTATAACAGCTTCAGCTGTTGTACCGTTCTCTTTTGCAAACTTTTCAGCAGCAATCGACCAGTTAAAAGGAAAGAGCACATTGCCGAGATCAAAAAGTATGGTTTTTATTTTCATTTTCCAATGCAGAAGTTAGAGAATATGTGGTTCAGAATATCGTCGTCAGTTGTGTGTCCTGTAATTTCGCCTATGCCTGCTAAAGCTTCGCGAAGGTACTGGGCAATAACCTCTTCTCCGCATTGCTCGATTTTATCTGATAACTCTTTAAGAGCAGTTTCTGTCTTTCGTAATGCTTCATTCTGCCGGGCACTCGTCATTATTGCGTGTTCGCCGTCTGAATCCGCTTCCGGTATTGCTGCAACAATTGCTTTCTTAAGAGCATCGAAGCCTTTACCTGTGTGTGCTGATATCGGCAATACTGTTGCCGGTGAATCAGCAATATCGCATTTATTGCAGACATTAATAGATGGAGTAGTACAGTTACTGATAAATGAATAATATGCAGCAGAAGTTGATGTCTGAGTTGCGTCTATTATGTTCAGAATTAGATCGGATTCTGATGCCGCAGCTTTTGCTCTGTCTATGCCGATTGATTCTATCCTGTTGTCTGTTTCTCTAATACCAGCGGTATCAATAATAGTTATTCTATAACCGTCAATTG
Source organism: Fibrobacterota bacterium (assembly GCA_016788315.1). GTDB lineage: Bacteria > Fibrobacterota > OXYB2-FULL-49-7 > OXYB2-FULL-49-7 > JAEUSG01 > JAEUSG01. The sequence continues at coordinate 1,631 of JAEUSG010000255.1, forward strand.
ATATTGTTTCTTCAATCAAATCTCGTGTTGTTCCGGGGTGTTCATCTACAATAACTCTTTCACTGTTGCAAAGGGCGTTGAATATGCTTGACTTGCCGGCATTGGGTGGACCTATTAGAGCAATTCTGAAACCTTCGCTTATTATCCGGCCCCCTTTGTATGACTTTGTCAGCTTTGCTGTCTCGGTCAGAATGATATCTATGGATTTTTTAAAGGCTGTTTTATTGAGGGGGGGGAGTTCCTCTTCGGAAAAGTCAATTTGTGTTTCTGCTGTTGCAAGAAGCTCAATAAGCTTTTGCCGGATTTCGTTATATTTTGCTGAGAGTCCGCCCGAAAGCTGCTGCAATGCGGCGTGACGCGCTTTCTCCGTGTCCGATGCTATTAATGCCGAAACAGCTTCCGCCTGAACGAGATCCAGTTTGCCGTTCAAAAATGCTTTTTGAGTAAATTCACCGGGGAGTGCAGTTTCTGCACCTGCGGATAAAAGAGTCTCCAGTATTCTGCCTGTTATATACGGACTGCCATGACACGAAAATTCTGCTGTGTTCTCACCCGTATAGCTGTTCGGCGCATCAAATGTTGTAAGTATTACATTGTCTAATATGGTCCCGTCTTTATCAATAACTGATCCAAGGACAGGACGTCTTGGCTTTATTAAGGAAGCCTTGGCAGTCTTAAATGTTTTTCCAAGAATAGCATCTCTAGCTTCTCCGCTGATCCTGACTACAGCAATTGCCCCGGCACCTTTTGGTGTCGCTATTGCTGCTATAGTTCTATTGTTAATACTTTTCATGTTAAAAAAAGTCCCTGCAGTTTTAGTTCTCTGCAGGGACCTGATTAAGACCTAATACAAAGGAATATTTACTTCTGCTTTATCACGCCTTTGTCAACCAATATTTTATGGTTGGCTTTTCTTGTACGGCGTTTCTTGCGGAGATCTTCCTTCAGTTCCTTGACCTTCTTGGAATAGATTGACCAGCGTGGTTTGTCTACCTTGTCCTTTTTCGCAAGGTCACGCTCTCTGCGTTTTACTGATGACCAGCGAGCCTTTTTTTCGGGCTTTTTGTCAGCCTTCTTAGCAGGCTTCTTTACGCTTTTTTTCTTAGCTTCTGCCATGGTTATTTTATCCTTTTATAAGTTCGTTTATTCCTGTTTGTCTTTTTTGAGTTTCGAGAAATCAAAAGCATCGCCAAGAGTTGATCCTGGATCGCCCTGCTTCTTCGAATAGTTCTCATAGTCAGATTTTTCACGGCCCTTTATGAAATCGTCAACTGAAAGAGAAATTTTTCTGTTCTCGTGGTCGAATTCAATGACCTTCAGTTTAAGAACATCACCTTCTTTGAATGCGGATGCCGGTTTTTCGATGTCACCCTTGCCAAGTTTATTGGCAGGAACGAAACCTTCAATTTCCGGTTCAAGTTCTACAATAACGCCTCTGTCAAGCATTCTGATGATCTTGGCTTCAACGTCTGTGCCTACGCCGTATCTGTTATGCAGGTTCGCCCATGGGTCTTCTTCGATCTGCTTCATGCCGAGAGAAACTCTCTTTTTGTCTTTGTCGATGGAGAGGACTACGCACTGAACTTCATCGCCCTTTTTGAGCATTTCGTTCGGATGCTTAATCTTCTTTGTCCAGGACATGTCAGAAACATGAACAAGACCGTCGATACCGTCTTTGAGGCCGATGAAAGCGCCGAAAGCGGTTACGTTGCGGACAGAACCGGATACGCGTTTTCCGATTGGGAATTCCATTTCGATAGTGTCCCAAGGATTGTCAAGAAGCTGCTTAAGACCGAGAGAGATTTTTTCGCTCTCTTCGTCAATCTTTAGAACGATTGCTTCAACTTCCATGCCTACATCTACAAGACCTTTAGGTGTCTTGAGGTTTTTAGACCAGGACATTTCAGAGATATGGATAAGGCCTTCGATGCCTTTTTCGATTTCCATGAATGCGCCGTAATCAGTTACATTGACAATTTTGCCGGTAACTTTTGAGCCTTCAGGATATTTCTGGCGGATACCTTCCCATGGATGAGCCTGAAGCTGCTTCATGCCGAGAGAGATACGCTCTTTGTCCTCATCATAATCGAGGATTTTAACAGTAATCTCTTCGCCGATTCTTACGAGTTCGGTTGGATGAGTAACGCGTGACCAGGACATGTCTGTGATATGGAGAAGACCGTCAACACCGCCAAGATCGACGAATACGCCGAAATCTGTGATGTTCTTAACAGTGCCTTTGCGGATCTGACCTTTTGCGATATCGGAGAGAACGACGCCGCGCATCTTTACTCTCTCTTCTTCAAGGACAATACGTCTTGAAACGACAACGTTTCTACGCAGTTTGTTTACCTTGATAACGCGAACGTCCATCTGTTTGTTAACGAGAGCATCAAGGTCTGGAATCTGACGGAGGTCAATCTGTGAACCGGGGAGGAATGCATCGATGCCGAACAGATCAACAACTACGCCGCCTTTGATCTTGCGTGTAACATTTCCGCGGACAACTTCACCGCTGGCATGTACATCTTTGATCTTTTCCCATACCTTTGCAAAGTCGGCACGCTGTTTAGACAGAACAACCTGTCCGTCGTTGTCTTCGACCTGCTCAAGGTAAATGTCAACTTCATCGCCTTCCTTAAGGTCGGCCATGTCTTTGAACTCATGAATAGAGACAACACCTTCAGATTTGAAGTTGATGTCGACATAAGCTTCATGCTTTGTGATTTTGACAACTTTGCCTCTGACAACGTTGCCTTCTTCGATCTTGTGGATTGACTTCTCATACTGAGCAAGTTCATCCTCGGACATTCTTGTGTTTTCGCTGCCCTGTTCGGCGGCGAGGATCTCTTTCAGATCTTCTTCAGATCCGAATCTCAGAGTGCCCGTTTTGCTTTTTGTTTTTGTCATTTAAGACTTCCTTCTTTTTAGCCTATACCCGGCGGAAGACTCCGGATAAGGGTTAAGGTTAAACGGAGCGGAATTGCCCCTGTTTTACAATTTTAACAATTTTATCTGCCTGCTGCTCCGGTGTTAGTCCCGTTGTGTCGATTTCAACTGCGTCAGAAGCTTTGCGAAGCGGAGAAACAGCGCGCGTTGAATCTTCTCTGTCTCTATCTGCTATCTCCTTCATCAGTTCGTCTAGTGTTACATCACGGCCCATTTTTTTGAAATCAGCCATGCGTCTTTTTGCCCGCTCTTCAATTGAGGCAGTGATAAAGAACTTGAATTTCGCGTCCGGAAAAACGACCGTGCCGATATCGCGGCCTTCAAGCACAACCGATGCATCTTTTGCAACATCACGCTGTTTTGCCACCATAGCTTCCCTGACACTTGGACTCTGGCAGTATTTTGCAACAAGTGAAGTAACTTTTTCGGAGCGGATATCTGATGTCACATTTCTACTGTCCACGCTGATCTGCTGTGAGGAGCCATCACGTTTGAATGCAAAAACCATGTTTTGAGCGATTTTTCCAAGCGCTGAGTTGTTATCTGTCGCGATTCCTTTTTCGATAGCCAGTAATGTGAGTGCACGGTACATAGCACCGGTGTCAAGATGGACAATATCCAGCTTTCTTGCGACAGCTGAAGCAGTTGTGCTTTTACCGGAACCGGCAGGGCCATCAATAGCTATGACAAATTTTTCAGAAAACATAGTCACAGAATATAACTTTTTGACATGATACTTATTATCTTTTATTTGTAGTTTACCAATAGCATCCAGGATTATCTAACCGGAAGGTTTAATTTTATGAAAAAAAGGCTCGTTTTTGCACTTTTTGCTCTGTTTTCAGCAGGTTTCGGTATAGGAATTACTGAAACAGACAGCAGATCCTCATTCGTTTGGAGTGCTTCCTGGGCAGCGCCATCGGTTTCAGCTGCAGTTACAAAGGATGGTAATTGGTCTAATATTTCAATTCCGGAATTCATACATTATGACGAAAAGCGGGGTGTGCCTCAGATTCCTGCTTACAGCTTTTCAATCGGCATTCCGGAAGGAGACATAAAGTTAAATTGGAATTTCTCCGATCCTGTTGCAATTAAGATTGCTAATCCTGTTGCTCCTGTACCAGTAATGTTAAAAACGACTATACCACAATATTTAATGGATTCATCAGCTTACAACAGGAATTTAGCTGCAACGGTTGACACTTTAATCACTTATGTAGGAAATCAAAGGATTCTAAAGATTAGTGTCAACCCTGTGAGTTACAGCTTCACTTCTTCATCAATATCCTTTTATAGAGGAGTGCGAATAACGGTCGGTTTTTCTCCCAAAGGTGCCAGAACAGCAAGTCCAGGCTTTGAAAGCATGTTGTCATCGATGATACTGAATTATTCTACAGCCCGTGATTTCCGTGTAGTAAAGCCTGTCGCAAAAATGGCTACAGCTAAAGCTGCATCGCAGTTTACAGCAGCCAGAACATTCAGACTGAAACTGCGCAATCTTTCATCACACGGCACAGAAGGTGAGGGCATGTACCGTGTTACATACGAACAGCTGGCCAGCGAGGCTAGTTTTAATTCAGCAAGAATTGATGATATAAGACTCTTTGCCCCGTCTCAGATCGTTTTACGTCAACAGTATTCAACGGGTGTTGAGGATTCACTTGCTTTAAGACAGGTACCAACAGAGATTATTGACAGAGATGGTGATGGATATTTTGAAAGTGGTGATGAAATTCGTTTTTACGGCAGAGCCGATACCAGGTTTAGAGTTGAGAACACAACATCGATAAAATATGAACGTAATCCTTTTGATACGGCGGCCTACTATTGGTTGGCGATAAACAGTCAGACCGCTGATTCGCGGCTCAAGATTGACACGGTGTCAGTCGCTTCCTCCTCTCAACGGAAGAGTGTTTCCAAAGGGTATGTTATTATTCACAGGGAGTTCGACAACTTCAATCCGTCAATGGATGCATATAAAGACGGTGAGGATTATACTATAGGATGGCTCTGGCAGAATATCACCACTCCTTGTGTTGACGCAATAAACTACAACTTGATGCCGGACGATTCGACAGGTGAAATTTATTGTACTTCCGGTTTATATGGAAATATGCAGGTGATGTTTAATGGAGATTCTGCAGTTTCGCTTGGCAGCAGCGTTTATAGGATTAATAATCTATCCAGTACGGCAGCAAATACTGTCAGTATAAGGTTTCGCGGATCTGGTAATGAGAATCTAGATTTTTACCAGCTGAGATATCAAAGGAAATTGGTTCTCCAGGGCAAACAACAGATCTTCTTTGGACAGAAGGGCACTGACACGCTATTTGACTACAAGCTATTTGCAGGTTCGACAGATTCTTTTGCCGCTTATGATGTTTCTGATGAATACATGCCAATAAAAAAGAAACTTTCAAGAAACGGAGATACTTTACAATTCTCGTCATTGGGCAGATCTGTCTCGTCCGGTGGACGTTTTGTTGTCCTTCCTTCCACAGCAGGCTGGAAGAGTCCGGAAATCATTGAGCTTGTTGATACTTTATATTCGTCTCCTTTTCAGGTGCGCAACCTTAGAAACAGTATGTTGTCAAAAGATTACGTGATTATTACTCACCCGAAATTTGCTACACAGGCGATCAAATTGGCTGTTCATCGGAAAGGCTTTGTAAATGATTCAATAAATAATCCTGCTGTTGTGCTTGTTGGTGATGTTTACAACCACTTTTCCGGTGGAACGGTTGATCCAGCCGCAGTGCGAAATTTTATTATGTATGCTAATAAATACTGGGGCACTCACACTGTTGTGCTGTTTGGTGCCGGTTATCGTAAATACAGAGTTGCTGATGGTGCGCCACTTGTTCCAACGTATCTACCTTTCGACGGTATAGAGACATCCCGACAGACAAGCCTCTCCGGCAGCTTTTCAACCTGCACGGATGATTTTTTCATGAACGGAAATGGCTGGAAAGTTAAGGTTGGAAGATTTCCTGTGGCTACTGAAAGCGAAGCTGAAGCATTAGTTGACAAAACTATCGGCTTTGATTTGGCTGCTGAAGATCAGAAAAATTGGCGCAACAGAATGCTGTTAACAGCTGATGATGACATGCAATTGTCTGCTCCGGACGAGATAATAACCGGTTCATACTATCACCATA
>JAEUSG010000277.1 GCA_016788315.1 Fibrobacterota bacterium
TAGCGCCGAAATCAGCAACAAAGCTGCGCCTGAAAAAGCTTTTTTGTTTATCATGAACAGTCCTCCCCTTTTCGTTCAATATATTAAAGCGCTTAATACAATACAAGTATTATGCCTGATATAATTAGAGCAAAAACAGCATTTTTTAATCAAAAAGCGACTTTAAGCGATAAACATATTACATGTAAAAGATGTTTTACATGTAATTACTTTTTTTCGGACTCTTTATAATCCATAATGCTAACCGCTTCTTCCTGCGTAATTGAAAATGGTGTATACTTTCCTAGATTAACAATCAATTCTTCTGCGGTTTTTGACGTATTGACTATGGCTTCGAAAGATCTTGTCTGTTTGTCAACAATTATCAAGTTTTTATAGGGCACACCATTACCGGGGCTTTTCCAGGTTTGACCCGAAGGAAGATTGAGAGAATCCGGCTGCGAGTCATACGAATATGATATTCCAAAACCGCCGGTTTCATGATCCGCAGTCATAATCATTAATGTCTTCTTTTCCCGACCCTTCCTGAATTCCAGACAAGCCTTAAGCATCCTGTCTGTTTCAAGCATAGCTTTCAGCAAAGCGCCTGCATCGTTTTTGTGGGCCTCTGCATCTATTCGACCAGATTCCAGCATTACAAAGAACCCCTTGCCCTTCGCCTTCAAGACTGACAAGCTCTTTTTCGCCATAGCTTCAAGGGTCGGCTCTCCTGTCGCCTCATCATCCCTATCAATTGCCGCACTTATATTACCTCCGCTGAACAACCCAAAAACCTTCCCTCCCTTTACGTGCGACAGCATACTGTCGTTACAAACAAATTCATATCCCTTTTGCTTCATTTCCAAAATAAGGTCACGCTTATCGGATCTCTTAGACTTTTTATCTTTACCAGTTTTTAGACTGGCAAAAGCTTTGTGCGCTGACACTTTTGTGCTCTCTGGAACAAACATCAGAGCACCGCCGCCAAGTATAACATCTATAGCACCATTCTTTACCAATTGAGAAGCTATGTCAGATTCTTCAGATCGGCTTGCAGCCGCTGCATAATAGGCCGCAGGAGTTGCATCTGTTACATGCTTATCTGTTACAAGCCCGGTAGCCAGCCCCCGCTTTTGAGCATACTCCAAAACACTTTCCAATTCAAATCCATTTGAATCCACGCCAAGCATGGTGTTGCGTGTTTTAACCCCATTCGCAATCGCCGTTCCTGAAGCCGCAGAACAGGTTACTAGCTCATCAACAGGGTTTGTGTATGACAATGCCATCTTTCCGGTACTCAACCACTCTTCAACAGCTGTAGCATCCTTTTGTCCTGTAGCCTTAGCGTAATATATCGGTAAAGAAAGATGAGAAAACCCCATTCCATCACCAATGACCATTATTACGTCAACACCATCATCAATCGCTTGCCGTATTACAGCAGCCATATCAGAATTTTTCTTCATACCCTGCAATTGAGATGTGTACTTATCCGGCCCAATTGAACTTATTATAACTGGCTGAGCTGTATGCGAACCAGTGCTCCAGACAAAATTGAGATTTGGCTTAACGTACTTTGCCAATGCAGAAACTGCTGCATTGCCATATCCCCAGTAAACGTCTCCATATCCACCGAAAGGATCAACTTTCTGTGCAGATAAAGTGGCAATTACAAGTGCTATAGAGAAAAGTAGTCTTGACATAAAGCGCTCCTTTGCAGAACTAGACTCTAATTCGAGTCTTTTGTACGCTCAAAATTAAGTATTGCACGGAAAAATCAATATTTTGATTTCTCTAGATCGCTACCTGCACTCCAAAGTTGTTGAATTGAAACGACACTACATATAATCGCACTGATTGAAAGAGCAAAGGCCTTTTCATCACTCTCTGCCATCATTGCCGTTGTAGACAATACAGATGCTACTACTGAAGCTAATACAGATATTTTTATTTTAGAACCTGCGCTTGAAATCAAGGCAGTGTTTGGTCCGCCCACATTAATGTTCTTGTACTTCAGCAATTCTGCCTGAAGCCTCAAATTTGACAGCCTGTTCATAAGTAAAATAGAATTCAAAGAACTGGCAGAATCATTTGCCTTGTTTGCTCTTTCAACAACTTCAAGTTTAGCTATGACACTGTAGATTGAATCGATTTGACGCGTATCTGGATTGAGAGAATTGCAAAATACAACGGAAGAAAGTGCCAACAGTATAACAGTAATCTTCATTTTAATCCTTTTTTTTAAAGAAGTAAATATATTTTGTCAACAATAAGCTAAGCAAGAACTTGTCATGTCAACTATCTATTTGCCAATCAATTAATTATTTTAAAGGCTGCAACAGGTAACACGAGATCCTGTAGTATGAATGGCAACAAAAAAGAAAGACATATTATCCATTGAAAGGTAGCTTCCAAGGTGGAAACAAGTACAGATATTGAATACGATACATTTGAAGCTACTGTAGACCGAAGCAACAAACTGGAAACAGACATCCAAAATTGTCCTGGTAAATTCAGAATACTGACCGGAGACAGACCAACAGGACGTTTACACATAGGTCATTTATTCGGATCTCTCCAAAACCGGGTCAGACTTCAAAATCTTAGTGTTGAAACTTTTGTAGTTATTGCTGATTATCAGGTTTTGACTGATCGTGATACTTATGAAAATATTTCAGAAAATGTTAAACAACTTACCATTGATTATCTTGCGGTAGGCTTAGATCCGACAAAATATAATACGTTTATTTTCCCTCATAGTCATATACCTGAACTTAATCAACTTTTCATTCCTTTCCTTACACTAGTAACTAATGCAGAATTAAACCGTAACCCCACTGTGAAAGAGGAAATTCAAGCTAGTGGTCAATCTAGAATTAACGCCGGAATGTACACTTACCCAGTTCATCAGGCAGCAGACATACTTTTCTGCAAGGCAAATATCGTCCCGGTCGGAAAGGATCAACTCCCCCACCTTGAACTAACAAGAATAATTGCGCGACGATTTAACGACAGATTTGCCGCTAAACATCCAGTTTTTCCAGAGCCGCAACCATTATTAAGTAAGGCAACAACAGTTCTAGGGTTGGATGGTTCACATAAGATGAGTAAAAGCAGAAATAACTCCATAATGCTGAGTGCTACGGATGATGAAACTGCAGCTCTTATAAAAAAGGCAAAAACAGATTCTGAAAGATTGATAACATACGATCCAATAAAGCGTCCTGAAGTATCAAACATGTTGTTACTAATTGCACTGACAACCAACAAAACTCCAGAATCAATTGCTGAACAGATTGGAAATAGCGGAGCAGGTAAACTAAAATCTCTCCTCACAGAATCATTAAATGAATATCTCAGACCTATCCGTCTAAGAAGGAAAGAATTGGAAACTGATCCGCAATACATTCATCAAATTTTAAAAAAAGGCATCGCTCACGTTAGAACAGTTGCAGAAAAAACTTTGGATGAAGTCAGACATTTTATGAACATGGAAATATAGGGATATTAAATAGAATGACAGAATACTATGCAAAACGCGCGAGCGAATATGAGCTTGTGTACGAAAAACCGGAACGGCAGAAAGATATCTCGATCTTAAAGAAAGAGCTTTCTGCAGAATTCAATGGTTTGAATGTGCTTGATGTCGCCTGCGGAACAGGTTACTGGACTCAATTTATTGCAAAAAGCGCAAAATCAATTACAGCAACAGATTACAACCAGGAAGTTATAGACATCGCAAAACAAAAAGATTATGGATCATGTCATATCGACTTTAAAATCTCTGACGCTTACGCTTTAACAAACATTGAAAACAACTTTGATGGCTCTTTTCTTGGTTTCTGGTGGTCGCATATTCCTATTCAACTCCATAAAGAATTTCTAGATGTTTTTCATTCACATCTGCGACAGGGTTGTAAAGTTATTATTCTTGATAATATTTACGTTGAGAACAGCAACATACCAATTAGTCGACGCGATGAATTCAACAACAGCTACCAATCAAGAAAGCTCAAAGATGGTTCTTCTCATGAGGTTTTAAAGAATTTTCCCACAGATGAAGAAATTAAAATTGCTCTTGCAAGCTATTCGGACGACCTAAGAATTGATCGCCTGCAATATTTCTGGAAAGCTGAATACAAAGTTAAATAACTGTCTTAACACAACTTGACATATTACACTCATGTATACACTCTATAACGAAATCGACAATAATCAGTGGGCCCATTTCAAACATATTTCCAGCATTGGAGACCTTAGTTATAGAGAATTTCCTAGCTACAGTTACATAGCATCTGGTATAGGTTCCTGGGGAAATGCTATCTTTAATTTGCAAGAAACCTCTGCAGAAACCATCTGCGAAATAAAAGAAAAGATAATCGCAAAAGAAATTCCAAACGGTATAATAACCAGTTTATGCAGTTCCATGGATTGTTGGGACGACAAACTAATTCCATACGGTTTTGAGCGTTTGCATACAAACGATGGAATGGCTTTACATATTAGAACACATTCAAAATATAAAACTCCTGAAAAACTGATTATACGAAGATGTACTGACGAGAAAATGTTCCTTGACTGGTCACGAATTGCAAACAACTTTCTATTTAATTGTTCAAACGAAGACTTTATCAGCCGTTTTGCAAAACTGATTTTTACTGTTTACACAAAATCAGATTATACAGCCTTTGTCGGCTATGTTGATGATGTTCCGGTTGCTTCGTCTGCCTGTTTTATCAACAATGGGACTGGTGGTATTTATTTAGTTGCCGTACACACAGAACATCGAAACCAAGGATATGGCACGTCAATTACAGACGCATGTCTTGAGTACGGTGTAAACAATGGTGTTTACAACTACATTTTACACGCATCTGAAATGGGAAAATACACATATATCAAACTTGGTTTTGAAAGTTTAGGAAAAAGATCCAGATACAGACTTAATATCTGAATCAGAACATAATGGACTACATAAAAGCTAAAACGATCGTCGCATCAAAAAAGTATCCTGAACAGTGGTTTGGATGCGATTTCAACATGAACATTTATAGAGGCTGTTGTCATGGCTGTATATACTGTGATTCCAGAAGTGAATGCTACCAGATTAGCAATTTTGATAAAGTAGTAGCCAAAGAGAATGCTATTGAGCTCATTGAACGAGAATTAAAAGGAAAAAGACGCACCGGTGTTATAGCAACTGGCTCAATGAGCGACCCATATAATCCATACGAAAAGAAATATCAGCTTACAAGAAAAGCACTGGAACAGGTTGACAGATTCGGGTTCGGCATTCACATTATAACCAAGAGCAATTTAGTCGCACGTGACATTGATATTTTGGCAAGCATACGTAACCACTCCCCTGCCAGTGTTGGAATAACTATCACAGCCTCTGACGATGAACTGTCAAAGAAGATCGAACCAGGTGCTCCTCTCTCTTCCGAACGTTTCGCTGCTATAAAAAAACTAACAGATAGAAATATTTATTCAGGCATCATGCTTATACCCTTGCTCCCAGGAATAACAGACACTGCGGATAACATTCTTTCAATAGTTCGACAGGCTGCTGTTTCCGGCGCAAAGTTTATATACCCTATGTTCGGCGTAACAATTAGAACTGGACAGAGAGAATATTTATACAGGGGTCTGGACAAATGGTTCCCTGGTTTGAGAGAACACTACACAAATACTTTTGGCGATGAGTATGAATGCAGCAGTGAAAACGCAAATACACTTTCGCGCTTATTCAAAGCAGAATGCAAAAAGCTGAAAATTGATTTTGAGATGTCAAAAATTATCTATGCTATCCGGGATAATGTGAAAATTAAGCAGACTTCATTGTTCTAATTCAGGGACGGGCGTCTCGATACACCGCCCTTTCGGGCGGCACTCGACGCCCGGGAGTCAGGAAAGCAAAACTGGAACCAATAACGAACATGTCTCCCGGTTGCCGAGTGTTTCTACGAACCGTTAGGTGAGTAGAAATGTATCGAGGCAACCGCTCCCCTACTCATACCGCAAAGCATCAATCGGATCCATTCTTGACGCCTTAATAGCAGGATACAATCCAAAAAGGACACCTGCTAAAACTACTGTTATTGTTACAGACAAAAAGAGTGTTGGTGACAAGGCGGGGCGTATAACGCCATCTGTAGCCAGTTCTATCGCATCAGCAAAAATCAGAGGAATAGTTCCCAGCATTGCACCTATGATTCCTCCAAGAACTGATAATGTTAACGTTTCGGTAATCACTTGAATAAATATCTGTAACGGCGATGCCCCTAGAGCCTTTCGAACTCCAATTTCACGAACGCGTTCAGAAAGACTGGAAAGCATAACATTCATAATGCCAAGACCACCGGATAGCAGTGACACAATAGCAATAAAGCCCATGATGGTAGTAACATTCCCAAGCATATCAAGAAATTCTTTGAAATATTCAGGCTGCTGATACTCAAAATCCTCTGCACCTCTGTGCCTCGCAACCAGCGCAGCACGAATATTATGTATTTCAAGCAGCATCTTTTTCGGTTCAGCTGCTTGCAGCAGCATCATACCCGGATTAGGATCTTCTCCAGTTATGAAGCGCTGCATCGATTTAACAGGGATGTAAACATTGCGCCGTATCCAACTTTGCTCGATATTGCCCTTTTCAAAACCATAGGTACCAACAACAGTAAACAATTGTGTTCCAATTTTGAATTGCAGTCCGATAATTGACTTTATATACCTGGGATCACTCTTTAGCTTTGCATGTAATTTTGCTGCACGCGCCTCAGAAACAATACAGACGGGTAATCCAAGCCGGAAGTCTTCTTCGTTAAGATTCCTGCCCTCTTTTATTACAACTTGTCTATCACTTTCAAAGTCGCGGGACAATGCGGCGCTGTCAACACCGCGAATAAGAGGTTCAATGGGTCCCGCTGGCGTGTTTACGGTGAGACGCCGGGATATTGAAGGATAGAACCTTTTTACAGAGTGGCTGTTTTTCTCCAGCCACTCTCCATCCGAGAAACGTAAACCTGGAGAGCGGCTGAATTCTGTCCTTTTCTCGGGCGTGACTTCAGTTGGGCGAACAAATATAGTGCCCATCCAGTCGCTCATTTTTGTGTTTAGATAATTGTTAAGCCCTTCCATAAGGGAGAGCATTATTGTCATAACAAGAACACCTACAAGAATTCCTAGCGCAGAGAGACCGGAGCGGAGTGGGTGGCTCTTAATTTCTACAACACCTGCCTGAAGCCCGGTGTAAACAGCTCTTAATATTTTACGCATGCGTCAACGCCTCCACAGGATTTAACGCTGCTGCTTTGATTGCCGGAAATAGTCCTGCAGCCACACCTGTGATTATTGTAAACATAATTGCAAGCGTGTAGTCTGCTTGCGAAAGCGTAGGCTCAATAGGAAGGACGTCCTGAAGAAAGAGCATGGGGATGGAACCAACGACAATTCCCGGGATTGCACCAACGGAGGTCACAATTACAGCCTCAAGTAGAAATTGAAGGAAGAGGTCCCCCCGTCTTGCTCCAAGTGCTTTGCGAAGGCCGATTTCGCGTATTCTGTCGCCTATTGTTGCAAACATGATATTAGTAATACCAATTCCCCCGATAAGAAGAGAGAGCCCGGAAAGAACAGCTATAAGTGCATTCAATGCAAATGTAGTGCTTTCCTGTTCTTTAATTTTTGTTTCGTTTAATACTATGTCAAAATCCTGAACTCCACGATGTTCTGAAAGAAGCTCCCTATGGAGTGCCTCTTTGACCTCTTTAAGTTTACTGACATCGGTTACCGATAAAGCAATTTCTTCAAGTTTTGAGGAGGATGTGGCAAAGTAACGTTCATAAACGGTATAGGGAAAAATCACCATTCTTGCCCGCCAGTCCCACATGTCCTCCGTTTTAAGAACGCCTATTACAGTGAATGTTCGCCCCTTAATTGTTATTCTGCCGCCGATAGGATCTGTTTCTTTAAAAATCTGTTCTACAACTCTTTGCCCAATAACACAAACAGACAATGTGCGAATCATATCATCATCATTCAATGCTCTGCCTGTGGCCAACTCGTAATTAAATACAGTAAAATGACCAGGCGTTAGCGCGGAAACCATAGCTCGTGACTCGCGTCCCATAGAAGTAACGTGCATACCCTCATCATATTTCGGCAGAATTCTGTCAATTTCAGGTATTTTGGATTTTACTGTTTCAAGCTGTTCAAGAGTAAGCCCTGGTGAGCGCTGAAAAACAATTCTATCCTCCATGTCCTGCGGTTCAATTGTTTTTACCGATATTACGCTTAGTCCACCCATTTTTACCAATTCTTCACTTACCATCTTCTGCATACCACGCATAAAAGAAAGAAGTACGAGCAGAGAAGCCATGCCTAGAAAGATTCCGAAAGAGGTAATGAGTGTCCGTCTTTTGTTGCTGCTGATTTCCACTGCGCAAAGTTTTGCATTAAGCATCAGTAGCGCGATAAAACGGCTTAGTCTGCTTTTATGCATTGTAAAGAAGACCATCCCGGATATGAAATTGTCTTTTTGTAACTGATGCAACTTCAATTTCATGGGTAATAATTGCTAAGGTATTTCCTTCAGAATGCAGTTCCCGAAAGAGGTTAAGAATTTCAGAGGTAGTAACAGAATCAAGATTACCTGTAGGTTCATCAGCAAGAATAATTGCGGGATTTTTTACTAGTGCGCGGGCAATTGCAGTTCGCTGTTTTTGTCCGCCGGAAATCTCATTTGGTTTGTGATGACGCCTCTCCCAAATACCAAGTCTGTTTAAAATGCGTTCAACAAGTTCTTTGCGCTCTTTACGAGGAACATTTCCGTAGATAAGCGGCAGTTCAACATTTGCTGCCAAATCAAGTTTTGGCAGTAAATTGAAATTCTGAAAAACAAAGCCGATTGTTTTATTCCGCTCTTCTGCCAGTTCAGACTCTGTAAGTGTTGAAACATCACGTCCGTTAAGCAGATAGCGTCCTGAAGTTGGTATATCAAGACACCCAAGAATATTTAGGAGTGTTGACTTTCCGCTACCGGAAGGGCCCATTATCGAAACGAAATCGCCTTTACTTACATGAAAAGTTATACCATGCAATACCGGAACTTCTGAATCGGCCAGTTTATAGGACTTTTTGACATCAATAGTCTCAATGACTTTATCCGTCATATCAATGCCCTGGCTTTTTTGAATCATCTCCGCCAAGAAGGGTTATCACAGTATCACCCTCTTTAAGTCCATCTGTAACTTCGTAGTTTGTAAAATCAGTTTCGCCAAGCGATACACGCTGTTTGATAAATCCAAGCGCCTTCATGGCTTTACGCCGTTCATCCTTGGCTTTATCCAGTCTTTTATCAATTTTGCCGTCGCGCTTGGGACCTCCAGGCCGCTTCTTAGCAATATCACCATCAGCGTCTGGCCGTTTTACAATATAGGATGCTGGAACATTAGACCCCTTCGGTCTTAAAACGGTAAATCCGCCATCAGGAGAAGGTGTTGCGAAAAGATAAGGAAGAGTAAGAACATCTTTCTTCTCGAGCACAACAAAAGAAGCTGTAACATTCACCCCAGGAACGAGACCTACTATCACCGAATCAATACCTACACGAACTTCAAACTGGCCGATTTCACTTCCGGTTTCCTTTTTTGCAGCAACAGCCACAAACGAAACAACACCGGTCGTAGAACGTTTTCTGTCTGATTCAAGCTTTATAGTAACCTTCTGCCCCTTATGAATCCTCGGATAATCAGCTTCTCCTACCCTGGTTAATATTTCTAATTTTGAAAGATCTGCAATAGTGCCAA
>JAEUSG010000408.1 GCA_016788315.1 Fibrobacterota bacterium
ACCAGAGTGCTCAAGACACCCTTTTTGACTCCCCATAGTACGCTGGCAACAACAACAGCAAGTATTGAAACATCTACTGCATTCATAGTTATTGTGTTTAAGATATAATTTTGACTGATAAACCGCCAACTTTAATTATAACTTTAACTTTAACAATTTCAGACAGTTATACTGATTTTACTTGACTCCTTAACTCTTACTGGTATATTTGTATACTGGTGTTGTTCTAAAATGATGATGCCAAAAGCATAAAACAAATGAGGTATTATTATGCAGCAAGAAAAAACATGGGATTCCGGAGCGGTGCAGCTTGCCTCCACATCCGGCAAAAACAGGATTTTCAACGCACTTGTAAAAGGAGAGAAAAATAATATGGAGAATCATGACGAATCTCTCTTTGACATATCCGAAAGGATGGTGCTGCGCGAGAAGGAAAATGCTAAAAAAGCACTTGAAGAATTGTGGCTCCTGAAAAAGAGCTGCCGTGAAAAAGACATCACAATTCTAGACATGCTAATTGATTATTACCAGAAAAAGATAGATTCAGTACGACAAAAAGAGGAGCGCCTCAAAAAAATCAGTTCCGAATCAGCTTCTTCTATAGAAGAACGTAAAACCATACGCAACGAACTTGCTGGAATAGTTAAAGAGATTGACGACTGCAAAAGAGAGATTGATTTCCTTAAAGCAAAACAGGAAAAATTACTGATAAAAGAAAAAGATCTTAAAGAAAAAGATATCACTTTGATGAATGCACTCGAGAACCAGGAAAAGGAAGTCCTCGACAGCCTTCAGACGGTAATATTAGCCAAGTCAGAATTACGAACAGTGATTTCTCTGCCCGCAGCAAAAGAAGAGGAAGCTATCCAGCAGACAAAAGTCCCGGCAGTAGAAGAGGTCAAAAACCAGCCAACAGCAGAAAGTGTACCGGCTACTCAAGTATCAGCACCGGAAAACGTTTCAGCCTCTCTCCCAGTCAGCATTCCTAATGATACTGCAGAAACTGTAGCAGTTCCGCAGGAAAGCAAACCTAATGACACAGCAATTTACCGCACCTATAAACCGGCCGAACACTCACGCTTTCCAAAGTCTATTGTTAAAACAGACAGAGGGCGAATTCTCGGCGAGTATTATTACGATCCAAAAGTCTACAAAAATGCCCGTCACTATGTTTTTAACGGAAGCTATTTTGCAGAGCAGATTAAAAAAGGCATAGAGCTTTACAAAATAGATGAAACAAACACAAATATCCTTGGTGACATTTCTCTTATGATTTCCGACATACTAAACAGGTCAGAAACACGTCAGAATATCCATTTTGAAGTTTCGACAAACGAAATTCTAAACAGAAACTCTTTGCTTGACTTAATTGAACTGATAAAAAACAAAGACATCCAGCAAATTGACAATTTCAGCAGCAGATATAATAAAAAAATTGAGATGCTCGGACAGAACTATGAACAGATACTGGCCGAACAGCTCGCTAACCTCAGCAATACATCAAACGTAAATGGCTAAAACAAAGCAAACAGTAAAAAAAGACGCGACAGCGTTAGCAGAAAAACAGCGGAACATATCAGTATCGGAATTCTTTTCGAAGAACAGACATCTTCTTGGTTTTGACAATCCAAGAAGAGCTCTTCTTACTGCCGTAAAAGAAGCCGTTGACAACTCTCTTGATGCATGCGAAGAGGCCGGCATCCTGCCTGAACTTCGTGTTGTTCTCAAACAGCTGAGCGAAGACCGTTTTTACATGTCTGTTGAAGATAACGGACCAGGCATCATTGAAAGAGAGATTCCCAATATATTCGGCAAATTGCTCTATGGATCAAAATTCCACTCTCTTAAAATGAGCCGCGGCCAGCAGGGAATAGGAATATCAGCAGCAGGCATGTACGGGCAGCTCACAACCGGTCAGCCGATAAAAATCACCTCTAAAATCGGCCCTAAGAAACCGGCACATTACTACCATCTCCATCTGAACACTGCCCACAACAAGCCGGAAATCCTTAAGGACATCGAAATCGAGTGGGATATTGATCATGGCACTAAAGTTGAAATTGAGATGGAGGCGAAATACCTGAAGGGACGCAGCTCTGTTGACGAATATATAAAGCTTACTGCTATTGCCAATCCGCATGTTACAATTCATTATCAGTCTCCCGTTGAAGGAGAGGATGTTGTTACATACCAGCGGGCAACTAAAGAGAATCCGCCGGAAACTAAAGAGATAAAGCCTCATCCGTATGGTGTTGAGCTTGGTCTTTTAATAAAAATGCTTAAAGACACACCTGCTCGAACCGTTAAGAGTTTCCTGCAGAGTGATTTCTCCCGCGTGTCCTCTAAAGTTGCTGATGAAATTTGCGCAGCCGCATCACTCAACGGTAACGCTAAACCTAAAAATATTGCTACAGGCGAAGTTGACAAATTACACAAAGCTATCCCGACCGTAAAAATAATGAATCCGCCTACCGACTGCATTTCCCCTATCGGCGAAGAGTTGCTTAAGGCCGGTCTGCAGAAAGAGGTTGAAGCTGAGATATTTGTAGCAACCACCCGCCCTCCCTCAGTTTACCGTGGAAATCCATTTCAGATTGAAGCGGCCATAGCGTACGGCGGTAAACTGCCTGGAGATGAACTCGCTACTGTTCTAAGATTTGCAAATAGAGTACCTCTTCAATATCAGCAGTCTGCGTGCGCAATTTTTAAAACGGTGCAGGGACTTGACTGGAAAAAATATGGTCTTGAACAGGCTCGCGGAGCTTTACCTACTGCACCTATGATGGTAATGGTTCACATGGCCTCTGTATGGGTCCCGTTTACATCTGAAAGTAAAGAAGCAGTTGCAAGTTATGACGACATTACCAAAGAGATTAAACTAGCACTGCAGGAATGCGGCCGGCAGATCGGTGTTCACATCAGCCGTAAACGTAAAAATGCTGATGAAATGAAGAAGAAAAATTATATTCAGATGTATATACCGCACATCGGAATAGCTCTTAAGCAGATCCTCGGCCTTTCTGACAAGAACGAGCAGCAGGTAATCACAACTCTCACTGACACACTGGAAAGGAGCCGGAAACTATGAGCCCCAAAGCAAAGCCGGCAAAAGAGAAGATTGAAGTTCGGGCGAAATCAAACATATCAGCCGCTGATGACAAAAAGGTAGTAAAAAGCATTGCTAATTGTGCTGATGATATTTACAGAAAGATACTCGCAAAAGGGTATCCGACTATGAAATTTCCTCTCCGTTCACTGTCGAATGTAAAATACGACCCTAAAGAGGGCTATTTTGAAATCGGCAAACAGGCGAAAACCAGAACACTTACAGTCAATACTGTGAAATCATTCGCGCAGACGCTGCGAATGATGAATCTATCAAAAGAGCTAATCGAAACTAATGATTTCGCAACGAAAAGAGATGCATACTACCAGAGCAAAAACTGGGAAGAGGCCCGTTTTGATGAGCAGCCTGAATCAGATACTGTTATGGACGACATGGAGGCTCTGTTTGCAATTTCTGATGTATCGAGAGAGCAGCTCCGTTTCATACCGGAAGAGCATGGCGGCGCTGTCGGTGGAGAGCTGATTGTTCACGATACAGATGAAGCGGGCAAACCACTCAGAATAGACTGTACAAAATTTGGTTCAGGAGCATATTCAATTCCAAGTTCTAATGAACATCTTGTTTTCGAAACAAAAGCTAAATTTATTCTAGTCATAGAGACCGCTGGTATGTTTGAAAGACTTAACAGACATGCATTCTGGCGTAAATCAAATTGCATTCTTGTAGCTATGGGTGGTGTTCCTACACGTGCAACCAGACGTTTCGTCCGCAGACTCTCTGACCAGTGCAAGATTCCTGTGTATGCATTTGTCGACTGTGATCCGTATGGAATTTCAAACATCTACCGAACCATGAAAGTAGGCTCAGGAAACGCAGCACATATAAACCGTTTCTTCTGTGTGCCCCAGGCACGCTTTCTAGGTGTTACGCCGCAGGATATTATCGACTACAAGCTTCCCACTCATCCGCTGCAGGATGTAGATATAAAAAGGGCTAATGACGCGATTAAAAACGACCCATTTTTCCAGAGACACAAGGAATGGCGCCTTGCTATCGAACAGTTGGTTAAAATGGAAGTTCGTGCAGAGCAGCAGGCCTTCGCAAAACATTCTCTGAATTTTGTTATGGATGAATATCTTCCAAGAAAGTTAAAGCATCCGGAAAAATTTCTGCCGTAGAATAAGACAAGCAGAATCAAAGAATGGACAAAACCAAAATACAGCTTTCAAGATTAATCGATCAAACTGCGATTGATGCAGTCCATTCTGAAATTATCAGACTTGCAGAAGAGACATCACCCGGTTTTAACAGCGATCTTTACTGCCGACATTTTGAAAAAATCATTGATTTATATTCCGGAAGATATGACGGTTACAGAGAGTGCAACACATATTACCACGATCTGAACCATACCGTTGAAGTGGCCTTAGCAGCAGCCAGAACTGTTCATGGTGCTGCTGTGAGCGGTCACATTATAACTGCTGACGAAACTCTTCTGCTGCTTATTGCGGCACTTCTGCACGACACCGGATACATACAGACAATTGATGACACAGAGGGCACAGGTGCTAAATACGCCACAATACACGTTAAAAGAAGCATTGATTTTTCAAGAAGCTACTGTCAGACAATGAACTGTGAAGGAATGATGGCTGATCTTGAAAAGATGATCCTTTCTACAGAATTGATGCAGACCCCAGCTTTACTTGGATTCAAGAGCAAAACGATGCTCGAACTGGCAAACATTCTTGGAAGCGCAGATCTTCTTGGACAGATGGCTAACAGATGCTACCTCGAAAAGCTCCTTTTTCTCTATTATGAATTTGTGGAGGGAAACATCAAAGGGTATAATTCTGAAAAAGAGATGTTAGAGAAAACAACCAAATTCTACGAACTTGTCAAAACACGGCTATACTCTGTACTTGGTAATGTACAGCAGTATCTAGATTCGCACTTTCAGGAGAGATGGGGCATAGACTCAAATCTTTATATTGATACTGTAGAAAAAAACATACGTTACCTAAAAAGCGTTGCTGCCTCCAGCGATCACCGAAGAATGTTAAGGCGCGGCAATATTGTAAAAACCGTGTCGGAAATTTATACCTGATTAATTGCTTCGTGCCGAAGAATTACCGTATTTAAAATTATGGAAATAGAATTCACGCAGGTATGCTTTTAAAACATCTTCAGTGAATATACCATTTTCTACAAAATAGGTTCCGACAGCAGCCCTGTAAGAAGATTGATTACCTAAAATTAACAGCACCTGTTTGGAAGTAAGTACCCGTAAACGTTCGGCGGTTTCACCAAATTTTTCACCAGCCTTAGCCATACTTATTATTCTGCCGGCCGTCACAATTGAAAGCCATCCCTTGTCCATTGCAATCTTCCCGAACAAAGGCCTGTTGCACCTCTGCCATGTTAGAGAAGATATACATTGACTCCATGATACAACACCCTTATAATAAAGAAACTGACTGAAGCGCAGCTTGATTTTTGGAATATCACCTTCATGATACAACTCAAACTTTTCGCTCTTGTTAAAGTTTGAAGCGGGCACCTGTGACGGATTGACATTATTGTGTTTGTTGCTGATTATTGGAAGAAGCGTTTCATATGCCTCAACTGTCTTACGAAAGAGTTCAGCGGAGTCTACTGCGATATCAGTTTTAATTTTGTCCGGGTGAGTCTCTTTTACTTTTGCCCTGAAAGCGGCTTTGAGACCTTCAGGTCGTAGACATTTTATGAATTCGTCCGTTATTACAACACCTTCAGGAAAGATGTCAGCACAGCATCTGTGAATGGCTTCAGGAGAGATTTGACCGTTCATTTTGCCTGTTAACCCTTGTTAACTAAAGTGATATATTAGAACGCGCTTATAACCCTAATATATCATTGAAATTAAGCAGGCGCAACATATATTTAATCAATTAAGTTAAAGCAAAATCACTTAAGGCGGTCCATCTTTTCCTTTAAGGATTCAACGGTAAACGGCTTAACCAGATAATCGTTTGCACCAGCCTTTACCGCCTCGAGGATATCCTCTTTAACATTACGGGAGGTAACCATTATAAATGGCATCCCTTTAAGCTTATCGTCGGACCGTATAGCCCTTAAGAGGTCAAGTCCCTTCATTTCAGGCATGTTCCAGTCTGAAAGAACAAGAGTAACGTCTGGATTTTCCATAAGCTTTTTTAAGGCGTCCTGACCATTTTCTGCCGTAATAACGTTATTGTATCCGGCTTTGTTCAGGGTATTAACAACGATACGAAGCATTGTCGAAGAATCATCGACTGCAAGAATTTTGTTTATTATTGCCATATATTACTCCATACTCTCTTTGGTTCAGCCTACTGCATTTTTCAGACAGATCTGAAGATATATTTCACTCTTCTCCTGTGTTTCGAAACGTACCACTATGCTATTTGCCATTGCTCCGTGATAAATCGAGTGCCCTTTACCTTTAATCATTGTCGGGGTTGTAAAGTCGAAATGATACTGGTTCTGATTGAACATCGACTGCGACTGACCGGAAATAATATTAATCAACTCCATGACTCCGCCCTCGATAATTCTATCCTCATCTTTCTGGAGTCCGCCCATAGTCATTTTGTTAACTATTTCAAATGCAGTATCAAAACTCATGCTTATGACAACAAAGCCGTTCGCCTTACCTGATAATGCCATAACACCTGATAGGTCACCCCTGACAGATAGCCCGTTTTCAACATTAACATCTTTTTTTGTAATATCGGTAAAGGCCATCTGTTTCAGAATCATTGTTGTCGCTTCAATAAACGGATTTATGTATTCGATAGAAAGCTTTGGCGGCTGTTTTTTCTCAAACAGAAGCATTCTAAGACCGATCTGCAATCTTTCTTTAGTTACAGGTTTAAAGACGTACTTTACATTCTCGTAATTAACCAGTGTTGCTATTGCATCTTTTATACCCTGATCTAGAAGCAGAAGAATTTTGACTCTCTCGCTGTGCATGCCGTTCATTATTTCGCGGACAGCTTTCATTTCCTCTTGAAGGTTGCCAGCTAATTCATAAATTATCAGATTCTTTGGTCCAGATAATTTAGTTTCGGCAAGACCGATACTTTTAATGCATTGTATAGTATTGCAGCCATTCTTGGTGAGAATCTCTTTTAAATCATCGCCGAAAGGGTTTTCTGACACTACAATTGCATTCATAATTCTTCCTTATCGTTATGTTATTATTCATTTAATTATAAATTATTATCTGTATATATTGAAACTCGAAATATCTCCTCTTTCCCGTCAGCATCGAACAAAGACCCACAGACAAAAAGTGCAGTAATAAATGGTTTTTGGGCATTATCAGTGTCATTCGGAGTTGAGGTTTCGCATACAGGAATCCCCAGCTTAACGACA
>JAEUSG010000410.1 GCA_016788315.1 Fibrobacterota bacterium
AAACCAAAGCCGAGGATTACGTTTCGTGGCGCAACAGGTATCCCATTTTGAAGCTTTTTGTGCTACGAGGCGCAGTATCACTATTTGAATCACTTGCTGTAGGAATGCGTTTTTTAACATGGTCAGGCGACCTGGCCGAAGCTGATGCTGTAGATGCTTCCAAACCTGCAAAAGAAAAAGGGTTTCTCGATAAGCTTGCCGGTGGAGCCATTCTATCCTTTTCTCTGCTGGTCGGTGTTCTCCTATTTATGTATGTCCCGATTCTGACTGCAGGAGCATTTGGTCTAAAGGAGAATCCATTTTATTTTAATCTGGTAGCAGGAGCGGTTAGAATTGCCATTTTTATCGGCTACATTTATGCAATTTCTCTTATGAAAGATGTCCGCCGTGTATTTGAATATCACGGCGCTGAGCATAAATCCATTCTTGCTTACGAGGCAGGTGAAGGTGCAGATGCAGCAGCAGCAAAAAAGTATTCAACATATCATCCCCGCTGCGGAACAAGCTTTATGTTCATTGCCGGAATGGCCTGTGTTGTTATATTTGCAGTGATTGATACTGTGATAGCGGCAAAATTCGGCAATTACTCATCTGGAATTCAGAGGTTAGCAGTTCATCTTGCTCTTATTCCACTCGTATCCGGAATATCATTTGAAGTTCTTCGTCTTTCAGATCGCTATCGCCATCTTCCCGGTATCCGTCTGCTTATTGTGCCGGGATTGCTGATGCAGAGAATTACCACTCGCGAACCTGATGATGCGCAGCTTGAAGTGGCGGTCGTATCACTTAAGAGCGTATTGTAAATCATGTTGTCAGAACTTGAACGCAGAGAAAAACGTTTTTCAGAGCTAGAAAGGCTTCTTGTGGAGCCTGATACTGCACGGGATATAAAAAAATTCCGTGAGGTCAGTAAGGAGCACAGCGATCTTAAAGAAATTCTTGCTGTTGGTCATGAATATCGAAAAGTAAAGACCGATCTTGATGAAAATAGACTTCTTGCAGCATCTGCTGACGATAAAGAACTGGCTGAACTTGCGGCCTCGGAATTGCCCGCACTTGAAGCAAGAGAGGCTGAACTTGCAGAGACGTTCAAAACGCTACTTATACCAAAAGATCCAAATGACAGCAAATCTGCAATTGTTGAAATCAGAGCTGGAACAGGCGGCGAAGAAGCGGCTCTTTTTGCAGCCGATCTTTACAGAATGTATACAAGGTATTCAGAAGAGCAGAGATGGAAGATCGATGTAATGAACACCAGTCCTGCTGACATGGGTGGTCTTAAAGAGGTCATTTTTCTGGTTGAGGGCAATGGTGTATACGGACGCTTGAAACATGAAAACGGGGTTCATCGCGTTCAGCGTGTACCGCGGACCGAAGCGCAGGGAAGAATCCACACCTCTGCAGCATCTGTTATTGTTATGCCTGAAGCCGATGACGTTGAGATAAGTGTAAATATGGCAGACCTTCGTTTTGACTATTTCCGCTCTTCAGGACCTGGCGGCCAGAATGTAAATAAAACTGAATCTGCAGTTCGAATAACACATATCCCTACAGGTCTTGTAGTTTCATGTCAGGATGAAAAGTCGCAGCATAAAAACAAGGCAAAAGGATTGAAAGTTCTTCAAAGCCGTTTATTGGATGCTGAGGAAGAGCGTAAAATCAAAGAGATGTCAGTTGAGAAAAAGAAAATTGTAGGAACCGGCGACCGAAGCGAAAAAATAAGAACATATAATTTCCCGCAGAACCGTCTTACGGATCACAGATTAACAGATAGCGATAAAAATCATTCGCTGAGTTCTGTTATTGAAGGTAAAATGGAACCGCTTATTGAGGCCTTGCGCAGATTGGATATGGCAGAACGGCTGAAAAGCGACAATGGAGCATTTTAGAGATGGTTAAGGTTGACGTCTCTGCACTTGCGATTGATGCTGCAACTAATATGCCGATAATGCTTCTGAAAGAGGAAAATGGAGATCGGGTTCTTCCCATATGGGTCGGTTTTCCTGAAGCATCTGCAATTGCCATGGCTCAAAGCTATGTTCGTCACGAAATAGAAAGACCGATGACACACGACCTCATGAAATTGATCCTTGACGGTCTTGGCGGTACACTGATTAAGATTGTTATTGATGAATTAGAAGGTACTACATATAAGGCGAAGCTGTTTCTCCAAACCGGAGATACCGATTGCTATATAGATGCCAGACCCAGTGATGCTGTAGCACTTGCATTAAGGATGGGAGCGCCCATCTTTGTTGCTGATGCCGTTATCGAGCCTCAAACAGATAATGACGGCAGCGGATCGCTTATGGAAAATATTGATGAGCTGCGCAAAAGATTGCGTGAAATTGACCCAAGTGATTTTGGTAAATTCAGCTTCTGATATGGCAGCTAAATACAAATCCAAAATCTGGTACCCATGTTCACAGATGAAGGATTTTGAAGATACTCCTCCAATTAAAATAGCACGCGGTAAAGGTGTGTTTCTGTATGATACAAAAGGGAAACGCTATTTTGATGCAATTTCCTCCTGGTGGGTAAATCTGTTCGGTCACTCAAATCCCGATCTCAACAGAGTATTAAAGAAACAAATTGACAGGTTGGAGCATGTCATATTGGCCGGTTGTACACATGAACCGGCAATCAAACTTGCTGATGAACTTACAAATGCAGCGCCGAAAGGGCTGACAAAAGTTTTCTATGCCGATAACGGTTCGTCAGCTGTTGAAGTAGCGCTGAAAATGAGTTTTCAATACTGGCGACAGACAGCCAGAACGAGAAAAATCTTTGTTGCTTTAAGAGGCGGATATCATGGCGAAACTGTCGGTGCGCTCTCACTTGGCGGAATGGCTCTTTACCGAAAGGTGTTTGAACCGCTGCTGATTGATGTTAAATATGCGGACGCTCCGAAGTGTACTGACTGCCCATATGGCTTAAATAAAGAGTCGTGTGCTGCAGAATGTTTATCTTCACTTGAAGATTGTGTGCGTTTAGCCGGAGCCGCAAATGTTTCAGCAGTAATTGTTGAACCGCTGATTCAGTGTGCTAACGGCATGAATATGTATCCTCCCGCATATTTGAAAAAGCTTAAGAGTTTTTGTCTTAAAGAGAATGTCCATTTGATTGCTGATGAAATAGCTGTTGGATTCGGAAGGACAGGCAGACTTTTCGCATGTGAGCATGCTGGAATATCGCCGGATTTTCTATGTTTGTCAAAAGGCATAACTGGGGGCTATATGCCCTTTTCTGCCGTTCTGACAGGCGACAGGATATATGATGCATTCTATGCTGATTATGCTACTGGAAAGGCATTTCTGCATAGCCATAGTTATACAGGAAATCCACTCGCATGTGTGCTTGCTTTAGAGGTATTACGTAAATTCAACGAAGAGAACGTTCTTGAAACATTAAAGGAACGGATATCTGTTATGAGTAATTGCCTCGAAGAGATCTCACTTTTAAAGAATGTTCGTAATACAAGGCAGACAGGTTTTGTAGCGGCGTTTGATCTTGTAAATGGTCGCAATGGTTCGCCTTATGATACTAAGCTCCGAATTGGCAGGAAAGCTGCCCTGTCCATGACAAAGAGCGGCTATCTAATGCGCCCGTTAGGTGATACCCTCTATTTGATGCCACCACTAATTACACCAACTAAAGTTTTATTAGACTGGAAAAAGGCGATGATAAAGGTTTTGAGAAAATTAAACTGAATGATGGCGGCTTGGGTTAC
>JAEUSG010000456.1 GCA_016788315.1 Fibrobacterota bacterium
ATGGCTGTAGCTTGCGATTGCCTGAGAGTAATATCGCAGGGTTGCAGCAGTTGTGCCAGTCACACGTCCTCACCTATTCGGAAATTGGGAAAAAAGCGAAGGAAGCTTGGGAACAGTACTTTTCACCAAGGGCTGTTCTAGATTTTTACGTCGATGCCCTTTTGGCGCTCATGTTAGCAAGTTCACCGAAAAGCCTACGCGCTGAGATAGCTCAAGTACGCTCGTTTTCATTGTTTTGGGCAAACGGCTGGACTCTACCTCAGAGAATAATCAAAAGGATAACGAGGGCTCTATTCACCTAAAAAATCTTAAACTGAGAGGTGTGGTGCTCTTGTATTGTGAGGCACAAAGCTAAATTGCCGTGTGAATGGCATGATTAGAATTTGGCAGTCAAATTTACTCAGCGACGAATAGATACTTGAAGAGTGATCATAATGTCACGAGCCTAAAGTTTCCGCCAATGCTTGCTTCAATACATAACCAACTGCGCTTATTGTTCCGTGCTCTTCGTGGCACTGTGTGCGGCACTCCCGTATCCGGGCTGCTTCGATCGTGGCTTTCCCTGCAATTGCCAACGCGGTCAACGGCCGCTAGCTTTGTAAAAGTGGCTAACATGAGTCTAGTCGCGTCGGATCGCGCCACAGCCAAGCTTCTTTTGCGGGAAATCTTCCTGGAGGAGACTTATGGCCCCAAGCTGTCTAGGGAAGATCCAATTATCATCGATTGTGGAGCCAACTGTGGTTTTGCAACTGCGTTTTTTAAACTCGTTCATCCCAAGGCGCAAATCATCGCTATCGAACCGGCACCCTCCACACATAGGCAACTTCAGCAAAACGCACGAGAAAACAATTGGCAGCAAGTTCAACTCATTCAAGCCGCGTGCGGTTATCAACGCGATTTTCTTGATTTGATCGAGAGCAACTCTACTTCTCTAATATCGAGTTCAAACCCCCTTCGTTCATCTGGTGCTACAGTGAGGGTCCCAGTCATTGAAGTTTCAAAACTGATTGCTCAATTTCCGAGAATCGACTTGATCAAACTGGACGTGGAGGGGGCTGAGCACGATGTCATGCAGGACTTGATGATGACTAAGTCTTTTGTCTCTGTTGAGCGGCTTGCCATCGAGTATCATCACAGGATGGGTGATCCTTCCTGTCGTCTTGGTTCCTTTCTCCAAACATTAGAAAACTGCGGGTTTACTTACAGTCTGGTTGCGGGGGAAACTTCAGGGGCTAGATTTACTAATTTTTTTCAAGACATTATGATCTATGCTTACAAAAAGTGTCTATGAGTAAAAAGAGCACATGTCGTCTTCATTTCGCTCAAAAAGTCTCGCCCCCTTCTTGGTTTGGAAATTTTTAGGTCTAGAAAAATGGCCTGTTTTATTGAATGGCTTGATTCATTGTTTTGGGTCTCGCAG
>JAEUSG010000465.1 GCA_016788315.1 Fibrobacterota bacterium
ATTTGGCAAAGTCCTCATAATGCTGCATATCTCTGGCCTCAGAGAGCGAATGATCGTCCATAATCAGATGAGCAAAAGAGGTTGAGTCACGTAAAAGTTCCATGGTGTAGTTTTTATCAGGAATAACCAACAGGAGTACGCCATTTTCTTTAAGTACACGCAAAGCGTTTCGGATTGCATTTATCGGGTTGCGTGCATGTTCAATGAAATGGCTTTCGATTACAAAATCCTGTGAATTGTCTGGAATTGTCGCCAATGTTTCGCCATCATCTACTATGTCAACATTGGTCATAATGTATTTATCAAGCTCTGTGTAATGCTTTCGGAGCTCTTCATTATTCAGACGATCTACATATTTTACTTTAACCCCTTCGCGAACCGGGAATGGCGAATGAAGGGCGCCAATTTCAAGCCCCTCACCTTTTATAAAGTCCTGCGAAGCTAAAGATTTGAAGTCAATCATTAGATTGTTTCAATTGAATCGTAAACAACAACCTTTGTCCAGTATTGCTTATTCTTTTCAATGAATGCCAGGTGCAAAGGATCTGTCTGATAGACTTCCTGATCCTCATTGTTCTTGAAAGTCAGAATCAGCGAAAATGAATAGCTGCTGTCGATAACAGGACGCCTCGTTTCTGCGGGAACACCGACATGTGTTGAGACAACCGTTTTTACAGCAGATAGATTATTAAGAGCAGCTGCAAAGTTTTTTGTTTCCTGTGTCGACAAGTCATTTCGTAACCAGAAATAGACAGAATGAATAAGCATAGATCAATAACTCCATTTATTAAATTTGATTAAATAATAATAAATAGTTAGAGTAAAGAGATGCTATACTTTTACGAGATTACGCGCTGAATTATGCGTGTGCTGTTATGGAAGTCGTTGAACCAGAATAGAAGTTTGTTTTTAACACGTGTAAAAGACTGTTCAATGGTTTTACCAGAACAGGGTTTAATTACCCCGTACATGCTTACAGCCTCTTCAATCATGCTTTCCTGTATGTCACTCATGCATTAGATATCGGCCGATAGGCATGAGCTCTTGAATTAATTATGTAACTATAGAAGATTCAATCAGTTTGAGCCATTCTCTATCCGAATCAGGTACGAATCTTAGTAAAAATCCGCCTTTGTGACAAAAGAGCGATTTTGCCGGGGCTGCTTTATTGAAATCCACTCTTTCTGCCCCCCTGTTTGTCCTGAAAAGTATTCTGCTTTTAGGGTCGCGATCGTCGAATGAATATGTAGCGATAATGTCATGTTTTTCAATAATTGATGCATCGGCAGATCGGGTTGCTGAGATTAGATCTTCAGGTGGCTGTTTGAGGTATTTGATGACATTTATTCCTGCGACGTTGATTATTTCAATATTATGCGGGTCAGAAAGCCACTTTACGCCTTCCGCAATCTTTTGCTCAAAATCTATGCGATCTTTTAGCCCTTCAATCACTAAACGCAAAGAGGGCCATGGATCGCGTTCGAAGAGTCTTAAAAGCAAAGAATGTGTGAATGACCAATAAGATTTGCTTTCGTCAATTAATCGCCAGTCGTTGAGACTTTTTATGCCCTGGTTATCGACTTTTGAGACGAGTTGAATGTATTCGTCGAGTTCTGTTCCTTTGAGATGAGGGAAGAAACGGGAGAAAATCTGCAGTGCAGAACAGTCCAGACTGCCGTCCTGGTGGTGGTCGTAAAGATTGCGTTCTGGATCGTAGACAAGACCAACATCAACAAGCCAGGTGTTTTCGGGAATATTTCCTGCGGCTACTGCGTCCGAGACTGCCTGGCTCTGCCTTCGTTCAATGTTTGCTGGCTCCTCTCCGTTGTGAATTGCGATGAGTGCAATTGCGAGGAGTTCATCCATGTGTGCTTTGCCGTCATGTGTGAGTATGTTGTATTTCATGCGATGCAAAATACCTATTGAGGGACACC